>JAIDPA010000129.1 GCA_029062985.1 Muribaculaceae bacterium | reverse complement strand
CCTTAATATAATTCAGAAAAAAAGCAGTAACAACTTTGATAAGCTTATTTTTTATTTTAAACTTAATTTGTGTATTTTTATTGCCTCTTTATTTTATAATGAAAAGAGAATAAAGGATATTTCTTTTATTCTGAATTTTTAGATCTTGTTATTGAATTGAAAGCAAGGGATATTTTCCTTGAGACGCATGAAATTGCTTTAAATTTAATACCTAAATATAGGTAATTTTAGGACATTCAACATTCTTTCCTTCTGAAATTTTAGCTTTTTGATTAATTTTGTCTATATTTTTTTGGATATTATTACTTGTAAGTCTTTATAGCTGTTTCTCTATAGTATTTACAGAATGACATGTAAAGACCGTAAGTAAGAAAATATTCAACTTTTCCGATTAGGTTATTTGCAATACCTTTATTTTTTCATTGCACACATCATAAAATGCGGTTATCAGAATTAAAACCGGGGCAAACCGGTGTTATCACCAAAATCTTGGGGCATGGCGCTTTCAGAAAACGTGTCATGGAAATGGGGTTCGTAAAGGGTAGACAAGTCACCATGATTTTGAATGCTCCTTTGCTTGACCCAATTAAATTTAGTCTTATGGATTATGAAGTCTCTCTCCGGAAAGCAGAGGCTGCTTTGATAGAAGTAGTGTTACTGGAAGAATGGATAATCCATGAGGATAATAAACTGCATATTCATCCTATTGAAGGTGATGAATCAGAAAACGAACTATTTATAAGAAAAGATAAAATCATCAACGTAGCTCTGATTGGGAATCCGAATTGCGGAAAAACCTCTCTGTTCAATATTGTTTCCGGCTCACATGAAAGAGTTGGTAATTATGCAGGTGTGACAGTAGGTGCTAAAGAAGGATCAATGAAATATAAAGGTTATCTTTTTAAAATTGTGGATCTTCCCGGCACATATTCTCTTTCAGCCTATTCCCCTGAAGAACTCTATGTCATGAGATATCTCCGTGACGAGACTCCCGATGTTATTGTAAATGTCGTGGTAGCATCTAATCTTGAACGCAATCTGTACCTTACTACTGAATTGATTGATATGAACAGGAGTATGGTCATAGCTCTGAATATGTTTGACGAGCTGGAAAAATCTCACGCTACTTTAGACTATCAGAATTTAGGCAAAATGCTTGGAGTTCCGATGGTGCCCACTCAAGCATCTTCCGGAAGAGGTGTGGATAAGCTTCTTGATACAATTATTGAAGTTTATGAACTAAGAAATCCTGACACTCGACACATTCATATCAGAATGCGTCCTGAGGTAGAAACCGCTGTAAATACTCTAAAAGATATTTTCAAAAAAGAACCTGATATTTCTCAAAAATTCGCCCCTCGTTATCTTTCCATCAAAATGCTTGAGAAAGATCCGGAAGTGGAAAATATGCTCAAAGATCATAACGAATATCCTGAATGGGTAGAAATAAGAGATAAAGAGAATAGCAGAATAGAGAAAGAATTAGAAGATGATGTCAATTCTGTAATTGCTTCCGAGAAATATGGCTTTATTCAAGGCGCTCTGGCTGAAACGTTCTCTTCAGGCGAAAAGCAAAAGGAACAGGCCACCAAGATTATTGATACGTTGGTGACAAATAAGCTCATTGGCTTTCCCATTTTTATATTTGTTATGTGGGTTATGTTTTGGGCAACCTTCAAGATTGGCGCTTATCCTATGGAATGGATTGAATCCATTGTAAGCTGGATTTCAGTTGAAATCGGTAAATATATGAGTCAGGGTCCTTTAAAAGACCTGTTGCTGGATGGTATCATAGGTGGCGTAGGAGGTGTTATTGTTTTTCTTCCCAATATTCTTATCTTGTATTTTTTTATTTCCTTTATGGAAGACTCCGGCTATATGGCAAGAGTAGCTTTTATAATGGATAAAATAATGCATAAGATGGGCTTACATGGAAAGTCTTTTATTCCCCTTGTAATGGGTTTTGGATGCAACGTACCTGCCATAATGTCAACAAGGATTATTGAAAGCAAATCGAGCAGATTAATCACGATTCTCATAAATCCGTTTATGAGTTGCTCTGCAAGAATTCCAATTTATGTCCTGTTGGCAGGTGTGTTTTTCCCGAAATATGGTGCCTTGATTTTCATTTCTTTATATGTTCTTGGAATAGTTGTGGCAGTGTTTACGGCTAAATTATTGAGAAAGTTTTGGTTTAAGACTGACGAAACACCTTTTGTTATGGAGCTGCCCCCTTATAGGCTTCCTACACTCAAGGCAACGGTCAGAAATATGTGGACCAAAGCTAAACAGTATCTCCATAAAATGGGAGGTCTAATCCTGATAGCATCAATAATTATATGGGCTTTATCTTATTTTCCAAGATATGAAAAATCTCAGGTTCCATCTGAGTTTTTTGAAGCCGCTATGTTTGATATGCCGGTTTCTACTTTAGAGTCAAATTCTGAAGAAGAAATAAATGAACTAATTCTGAATGAATATCAGCAGGAAAATTCAATTTTGGGCAATATCGGGAAATTTGTAGAACCGGTAATGAGTCCACTTGACTTCCATTGGAAGACATGTTGTTCATTATTAGCAGGTTGTGCTGCAAAGGAAGTGGTTGTTTCTACGCTGGGGGTTCTTTATGTTGGAGATGATGATGCCGATCTCCTTGCTAAAAGATTGCAGACTCCTTCCAAAGTTACGGGACAGTTGCCATTTTCAAAAGCCTCCGCTTTAGCTTTTTTAGTATTTGTCCTTCTCTATTTCCCTTGTATAGCCACAATATCTGCTATATATAGAGAAACCGGTAGTTGGAAATATCCTCTATTTTCAATTATCTATAATACCACTCTTGCATGGGTATTAGGATTTTTGACTTTCAAAATTACAGAGTTATTAGTATGAAGTAGTATTTAAAATAAATAAGGAGTGTCAGTCAATCTGACACTCCTTATTTATTTTAAATACTACTAAAGATTATTTCTCGAGAGGCTTGTATTCCATTGTAGGCTGGGTTGCACCTTCTGAATAATCGGCTATAATCGTGCCTCCTATTTGACCTTCTGCATTCAAGCGAAGCATAAGCTCGGCAAGTTCATCCTCAAGATATTTTTGTATTGATCTTTTCAAAGGACGTGCACCGAAATTCTTATCATATCCCTTTTCTGCGATGAAATTTTTAGCGGCATCTGTAATTTCAAGATGGAATCCCAATTTCTCTACACGTGAATAAAAGTCTTTAAGCTCGATATCAATTATCTTAAAGATAGCGTCCTTATCAAGCTGATCAAACATTATAATATCGTCAACACGGTTCAGGAATTCCGGAGAAAAAGCCTTATTAAGCGCTTTAGAGATAACACCTTGGGCATGCTCTTTGGTAATGGTTTCCGTATTGAAACCTACCCCTCCACCGAAATCTTTCAGCTGTCTTGACCCGACATTACTTGTCATTATCAGGATAGTGTTCTTGAAATCAATTTTTCTTCCAAGAGAATCAGTCAATCTGCCCTCATCCATCACCTGCAATAACAAATTGAAGACATCAGGATGGGCTTTTTCAATTTCGTCCAGAAGAACTACTGAATAAGGATGGCGTCTTACTTTTTCAGTAAGCTGTCCTCCTTCTTCATAACCTACGTAACCCGGAGGCGCTCCGACAAGACGGGAAACAGTGAATTTTTCCATATACTCACTCATGTCCATCCTAATGAGAGAATCCGTCGAATCAAAAAGATATTCGGATATCTTTTTTGCAAGATGGGTTTTCCCGACTCCCGTAGGTCCTAAAAACATAAAGACACCAATTGGTTTGTTAGGATCTTTGAGACCTATTCTATTCCTTTGTATTGCCTTTACAACCTTTTTGATTGCATCGTCTTGACCGATAACGCTACCCTCTAATTGTTTACCCATTTCAAGTAGTCGAGATCCTTCTGCCTGGGCAATCTTTTGGGTAGGAACTCCTGTCATCATTGCTACAACCTCGGCAACCTTATCTTCATCTACTTCCTGACGTTGAGTATCAAGACTTTGTTCCCATTCTTTTTTAGCCTTTTCCAACTCAGCCTTCTGTCTTGCTTCTTTATCTCTGAGTGATGCGGCGAGTTCAAAGTTTTGAGAACGAGCAGCCAGCAATTTCTCCTGAGTTATATTGTCAACTTCTTTTTCAAGACGTTCTATTTCTTCAGGTACCACTATATTAGTGATATGTACTCTTGAGCCGGCTTCATCTAAAGCATCCAAAGCCTTATCAGGGAAATTTCTGTCGCTTACATAACGTTCAGTAAGGTCTACACAAGCTTGAATAGCCTCATCTGTATAATTTACATTATGATGTGCTTCATATTTCTCTTTGACCTGCTTTAATATCTCAAGTGTCTCCTCAGGAGTGGTGGGTTCAACCATCACCTTTTGAAATCTTCTCTCCAAAGCACCGTCTTTCTCGATATTCTGACGGTACTCATCAAGAGTGGTTGCCCCAATACATTGAATTTCACCTCTTGCAAGCGCCGGTTTCAGAATATTTGCAGCGTCCATGGAGCCCGGAGCACCCCCCGCACCTACAATAGTGTGAATTTCGTCAATGAAGAGTATGATGTCCGGATTTTTTGACAACTCATCGAGCACTGCTTTTATTCGCTCTTCGAATTGTCCTCTGTATTTTGTGCCTGCAACCATTCCGGCCATGTCCAGACCAATTACTCTTTTATCAAAAAGAATACGTGAAACCTTACGTTGAGTAATTCTCAAGGCAAGCCCCTCAACGATAGCTGATTTACCGACTCCCGGCTCACCTATCAAGACAGGATTGTTTTTCTTTCTTCTTGACAAAATCTGTGCTAAACGCTCAATTTCATTTTCACGTCCGACAACAGGGTCAAGTCTTCCTTCTGCAGCCGCTTTTGTCATATCGTAGCCATATTTGTCAAGAGCGGGAGTGTCAGTCTTTACTTTAGAAGCACTTCTGCTGCTTTTCCCTGACCCAAATGAAGGTTTATTTTCTTTTCTGGAGGCGAATTCTTCCTCATCATCTTCGTCTTCAAACTCTTTTCCATCCTGTGGGAGAGTTGCTTCAGATAGATTCTGAATTGAAATGTCAAAATCCAGATATTTTGATTTAAATTGACGCAAAAATTCACTGTCCATAGCTCTCTGATCATGTATCAAAGCCAGGATAATATGTTCTCCTGAAATTGAGTGTGCATTCATTTTTCGTGCTTCTGAAGTAGCCAACTGAAGATGTCTGACAGCTGACAATGAGATTTTAAATTGCTGCTCGAACAATGTCGTCGTTTCTGCAGGAGGAGTAGACCCGGCGATATATTCCTCTAATTCTTTAGTCATCTCGTCGATCGGAATCTGCAGCTGAGTTAATATTTTGTAGGCATACCCTTCTTTATTACGAAGAGCGCCAAGTACAAAATGTTCACTCTGAATAGCAGGCGATCCGAATTTTTGAGCTTCCGTTAATGCCATTTCAAGCATCGGGCGGAATTGTTTTGAGTAATCGCTTTTCATTTATTTCTTTTAATCATTATTTCTTTAGTATGGTCTCAAAATTGTGAATTAAGGATAGCAACTATCACATTTCTCAGTTAATTAGCAACCAATCAACGGAAGATATTGATATTTTTTGATGGAGAAAATTATTCACAACTCATATAGATTGCTATTTCTTATAACAAATAACAATAGCAATTGTGCAAATATTGTGCCACTTTTATTATAGAAACATTTATGCACTAAAAGTAGATAAAAAATATTCAATTTTTTAATCAGCAAATGTCAAAAGGAAGACATTACTTTCCTTTTAAAATCTTCGCTATTTCAATAAATTTTTATAACTTTGCTCCTTGGAAGGAATTCATATAATCTGCTTTCCGGTATATTTTCCAAATATTTGGTTAATTTATATTCTCGCTTTCCCAAGCGATCAGAATAACAAATTTTAAAATGCAAGGAGACGATAAAATTATTCCGATTAATATAGAATCGGAAATGAAAAGCGCCTACATCGACTATTCCATGTCGGTTATAGTTTCGCGTGCCCTGCCTGACGTAAGAGATGGTTTCAAGCCCGTCCACCGTCGAGTATTGTATGGCATGAATGAATTGGGTAATTTTTTTTCAGGCGATACTAAAAAATCAGCTCGTGTAGTTGGTGAAGTGATGGGTAAATATCACCCTCATGGCGACTCCTCAATATACTTTACCATGGTTCGTATGGCTCAGGATTGGTCCCTGAGGTATCCATTGGTATTCGGTCAAGGTAATTTTGGTTCGATAGATGGCGACTCCCCTGCTGCAATGCGTTATACAGAAGTTAAGCTTGCACGGATGGGTGAAGAAATGTTGCAGGACATTGATAAGGACACGGTTGATTTCGTACCAAACTTTGATAATACCTTAATGGAACCTTCCGTTCTGCCGACACGAATACCTAACCTATTGGTGAATGGTGCTTCCGGCATTGCAGTGGGTATGGCAACAAATATGCCTCCTCACAATCTTACGGAATCTTTAAATGCATCTATTGCCCTCATTGACAATCCGGAGATGGAAGTCTCCGATTTAATGGAATTTGTTAAAGCTCCGGATTTCCCTACGGGAGGACTTATCATGGGTCTCCAAGGTGTGAAGGCAGCTTATGAAACCGGTAAAGGCAGGATTATTCTACGAGCAAAGGCTGAAGTTGAAAATGATGGCAACCATCAGCAGATTGTAATTTCTGAGATTCCTTACGGTGTTATAAAAAATGATTTGGTCAAGAGCATTGCTGAACTTGTTGAGGAAAAGAAAATCGAAGGAATCTCTGACATTACAGATACAAGTGCACGCGGTAAAATGCACATTGCTATTGACATTAAGCGGGATGCAAACGCAAGTATAGTTTTGAACAAACTATATAAGATGACACAGCTGCAGACATCTTTTAGTGTCAATAATGTTGCCTTGGTCAATGGTCGCCCTCGCACGCTCAATTTAAAAGAGCTTCTTCAAGCTTTCGTTGACCATAGACACGAAGTTGTAATTCGACGCACACGTTATGAATTAAAGAAAGCGGAAGAGAGGGCACATATCTTAAAGGGCTTAATGATAGCTGTCGATAATATCGATGAGGTCATTGCAATCATTCGTTCTTCACAGACTACTGAAGAAGCCCGCAAGCGACTTGCTGAAAGATTCGATCTTGATGAGGTTCAGACAAGAGCGATTGTCGAGATGCGTCTGCGCCAGCTCACAGGTCTGGAAATGGATAAGCTGCGCGCCGAATATGATGAGTTGATGAAAACCATCGCACACCTCAATGAAATTTTAAATAATGATGAGGTGTGTAAAGGTGTGATGAAGGATGAACTCATTGAAATTCGCGATAAATATGGAGATGAAAGAAAATCGGTGATTTCTGCTTTCTCAGGCGACTTAAATTCAGAAGATTTTGTGGCTGATGAAGATGTTATTATTACTATATCTCATCTCGGTTATATTAAGCGCACCAAACTTTCTGAATTCAGGGCTCAGAATAGAGGGGGTGTTGGCTCAAAGGGAAGTAATACCCGCGATCAGGATTTTATTGAATATATTTACCCGGCATCCAATCGAAATTATATGCTTTTCTTTACTAAGAAGGGAAGATGTTATTGGTTAAAGGTGTATGAAATTCCGGAAATGCCCAAGAATGCAAAAGGTCGTGCTATTCAGAATCTCTTAAATATTGATGCTGATGATGCAGTTAATGCTTTCATTAGGGTCAAGCAGTTAAATGACAAGGACTATGTTGATTCACATAACCTCATTTTCTGTACTAAAAACGGAATCATCAAGAAAACTTCGTTAGAGGCTTATTCCCGTCCCCGCACTAATGGAGTCAATGCAATAATAATCAGAGATGATGATCAATTGATTCAAGTTCGTCTGACAGATGGTAATTCGGAAGTCATCATAGCTAATAAGGAAGGAAGGGCTATACGTTTCCATGAAAGTAAGGTCAGAGAAATGGGTAGAATGTCGACCGGGGTCAAGGGTATGACCTTAGGAGAAGCCGGAGACGAAGTTATTGGCATGATCACCATGAACGGGTCCGATGATGAAACTGTTCTTGTTGTGTCTCAGAATGGATATGGAAAGCGCTCTCCCTTAGATGATTATCGTGTTACGAACAGAGGTGGAAAAGGTGTGAAAACCATTAATATTACTGATAAAACAGGAAATCTGGTTGCCATAAAAAATGTTAATGATGAAAATGATTTGATGATTATTAATCAAAGTGGCATCACATTACGTTTACCTGTAAAAGATATCAGAATAATGGGACGTGCCACTCAGGGAGTAAAACTGATTGATCTTTCAAAAAGGGGCGACACGATTGCTTCTGTATGTAAAGTCGATTCGGATCCTGAGCAAGATGTGGAAGAAGAAATTGAAAAAGATTCGGCTCAATTCGATGAGAAGGAAGAAGTGTCTAAACTTGAAAAACAAGCAAAGCAGGTATCTCTCTTTGAAATGGAGCTCGAAGAAGAAGAAAAAGCAGACGATCCGTCTGAATATGAAGAATAATTATAATATTAAATATTAAGCAACATGAACAGACTCATGATTTTTGCTCTCTGCCTCGCTTCAGTAGGCACAATGGGCGCACAAAAGTTGAATGTTGAACAAGCTGCCAAATTGTCTGGCAAGGCTGATCAACTGAATCAGGCAAGGGAACTTATCCAAAAGGCAATGGAGAATCCTGAAACAAAGGATGATGCCAAAACCTACTATACCGCCGGAAAAATTGAATTTGATGCTTTTGATAATGCGACAAAAACCAAAATGATCAATCCTAATGATCCGGCAGCTAATGCCGTTACAATGGCGGATGAGCTCATCAAAGGCTACAACTATTTCCTTCAGGCACTTCCCCTTGACAGTGTTCCAAATGAAAAAGGACAGGTTAAGCCTAAATTTTCCAAGGATATAGTAAATAAAATTGCAGGACATCAAGCTGATTTCTTTACAGCAGGTGCAAGCTATTTTAATGAAAAGATGTATTATCCTCAGGCATTCGATGCCTTCATGATTTATGGAAATCTTCCTGAATCAGGAATGTTGGGTAAACTTGCAGCTCTTATAGATCCTTCCCAGGTAGCTACAGCTTTCTTTAATGCTGGTTTGTCAGCTTATTCAGGTAATGAAGTTGAAAAGAGTGCAGAAGCTTTCAAAAAAGCACGTCTTGCAGGTTATGCACAGCCGGAAGCTTATATTTATGAAATAGCATGTTGGCAAGCTGTAGCTCAGAGAGATTCTTCAAGAGAGAAAGAAGCACAGTCAAAAATTTATGAGATAGCAAAGGCAGGTCATGAAAAATTCGGACTTGAGCAGCCTCTCTTCATCAATAACATGATTAATTCAATGGTAGTTGATGGGAATGTTGAGGAAGCTCTTTCTCAGCTGAATGCCATTATTGCAGAGAATCCTGATAACGCAGCTCTTTATGGCCTAAGAGGCTATGTTTATGATAGAGAGGGTAAGGATGCAGAATCTGAAGCTGATTATCGTAAGGCTGTTACTCTTCAGAATGTGGACTTTGATACTCTCAAAAATGCAAGTAAGAAGATTTTCCGTATTGGCACAACCAAATGGAATGAAATTGAAGGTGCATCGGCTGAGGCAACCGCAGCTCGTCAGAATGTGAAGACTAAATATTTTGAGGCAGCCAAAGCGATAGCTGAACAGGCAAAAGCGATGAATGCTGACGATAATGATTTGAGAAATGTAATTGAAAGCATTGATTACGCTCTTGAAACATACTTCAACAACTAATCACTTTTTTTGAATTATAAAACGCACTTGTTCTCCCAGAGACAAGTGCGTTTTTTTGTTTATTTTTTAATAAACCTTAAAATAATTTCGATGACTGATTTTTTTTCATTAACTTTGCAAATAATTTTACGAAGAAGCTCTGTAGAAGCGCTTTTCTAAATCCCAAAAGTAAAAACTATCAAAAATGGGTCTTTTTTCATTTACACAGGAAATAGCTATGGACTTGGGCACAGCCAACTCCATAATAATTCATAATGATAAGATAGTGGTCGATGAGCCCTCCGTGGTCGCTATCGAAAACAAAACTGATAAGTTGCTTGCGGTTGGCAATACAGCTCATCTTATGGAAGGCAAAGAACCTCCGGGTATCCGTACAATTCGTCCTCTAAGAGACGGTGTTATTGCTGACTTTAATGCAGCTGAACAAATGATTAGGGGCATGGTGAAAATGGTGAGCTCTAAACGCCGTTGGTTCTCCCCTTCTTTAAGAATGGTCGTATGTATTCCTTCCGGCTCAACTGAAGTAGAAATACGTGCAGTGCGAGATTCTTCGGAGCACGCAGGCGGACGTGATGTCTACATGATATATGAGCCTATGGCTGCTGCCCTTGGAATTGGTCTTGATGTTGAGGCTCCGGAAGGCAACATGATTGTTGACATAGGCGGTGGTAGCACTGAAATTGCAGTAATCTCTTTGGGAGGTATTGTAAGTAATAAAAGTATTCGTCTTGCCGGTAATGACTTGACAGCGGATATTCAGGAACACATGGGACGTGTTCATAATCTGAAAGTCGGTGCAACAATGGCAGAACAAATTAAAATTAATGTTGGATCTGCCCTTCCTGTTCTCGACAATCCGCCGGAACCATTTATTGTGAGAGGTCCGAATAGAATGTCAGCGCTCCCCATGGAGGTCCCGGTTACCTATGAGGAAATTTCGCATTGTATTGATAAGTCTATTTCAAGAATGGAAGCAGCTATTTTAGCTGCCTTGGAGGAAACTCCACCAGAACTTTATGCTGATATTGTAAAGAATGGTATCTATCTTGCCGGTGGTGGTGCCTTGTTAAAAGGTCTTGCAAAGAGATTTACTGATAAAATTCGTATAGAGTTCAAGATAGCAGAAGATCCGTTACACGCTGTCGCCAAAGGTACGGGAGTTGCGTTGAAGAATATAAATAAATTCTCTTTCCTTATCCGATAAGATAATTACTGCTCAACGATCGGTGTTTTGTAGTAGAATTCTATAATAATGCTGCCTCGGAGGATATCCTTAACCGGGAATCCTCCGAAAGGTGGCTTTTAAATATTTAGATAGGGTGAGAAATTTACTCAACTTTATTATTCGTTACGGCAGATGGTTTGTGTTTGCATTCTATGTGCTGTTGAGTTGTGTCCTATTGGTAAGCAATAACTCTTATCAGCATTCTATCTTTTTAACCTCGGCAAATGTTGTCTCTAACTCTGTTTATTCGGTAGCATCTGAAGTGACCGGCTATTTTCATTTGAAAAGTATTAATGAGAGTCTGCAGGCGAGCAACGCAATGTTGGAGACGGAGGTTCTTAACCTCAGACACCAACTTGATGAATATAAGACATTGCTATCCGATTCAGTGGAGAATCCGATTATTCCTCAGCGGTTTGACTATGTACAAGCTGCTGTAATCAATAATAGCGTCAGGCATCCGAGAAATTATTTTTCTATCAACCGAGGCTCTAAAGATGGAGTGAAAGTAGGAATGGGTGTGGTTGATCAGAATGGAATTGTGGGAATTGTTAATGTAGCCGGTCCCAAGACATCCAGGGTTATTTCTATATTGAATGAAACGCAGCATTTTTCAGTTCGTCTGAAAAATACAAACTTTATTGGCTCGCTTTCTTGGAAGGGCGGTGACCCCTCAATCGCTTATATGGAACAAGTTCCGAGACATGCTCGCTATCATGCCGGGGATACTGTTGTAACAAGCGGATATTCTACTACTTTTCCTGCTGATATACCGGTCGGTATTGTCATGAACAGAATCCACGGAAGTGATGATAATTTCTTTATTTTAAAGATTCGCTTAAATTCTGACTTCAAGGCTCTCAGTACGGTCAGGGTTATTAAAGATGAATATAAAGCTGAATTGGATTCTTTGCAATCTTTTGATTTTACCCCGGCAAAATAATTCATAAGCTATAATGAATAAGGAGATACTACAATTTACCATATTGTTTTTTATTATGGTATTGGTTCAAGTCCTCATCTGCAATCATATTGCTATCTTTGATGTGGCTATGCCAATCGTTTTCATCTATTTTCTTATTAGGCTTCCTATTTCTTTAGGACTTAGTGTTTTGTTTACACTGGCTTTTGTTTTAGGTTTCACGGTTGATATCTTCTCAGATACACCTGGAGTCAATGCTTTGGCGTGTACTCTTTTAGCCGCTTTAAGACGACCGGTTTATTATGCATACGTGCCAAGGGATGATAAAACAAAAGATCTCATACCCTCGATCTCTTCTCTCGGGGTAGGAACTTATTCTAAATATTTGGTCGGGTCTTTATTGTTTCCTGAATTTTTCAATAGAATATTTTAACTTCGCTGACATTGAAGAGATTTTGTTACTTTCTGTGTCAAGTTCATTATTGACATTTTTGGCACTATTAGCTATTGATTGTTTAATAATTACAAAGTCGTGACAAAAGATTATAGATTAGCTAAACGAAGATATGTCATTGGAGGCTTTATTTGTCTTATAGTGATTATATATATAGTTCGTCATTTTAGTCTGCAAGTCGGAGACGATAAATATAAAGAAATTGCTTCCAGTAATGCTTTTCTTCGTAGAGTCATTTATCCGGCAAGAG
>JAIDPA010000128.1 GCA_029062985.1 Muribaculaceae bacterium | reverse complement strand
CTTTAACGATGTCCCCGCGTCATGGGCTTACAATATTGTCAGAGGAGACGATATGAAAGATGCCTACATTGAGACATCTTTTGGTCCGGCGATAACCTATAACCTTCATGGTTTTTATTTCCACATCGACCAGATGCTTTACCGTGGCAATATCCGGGCTCTCAAACTGAAGGTGGACAAAATCAATACATCCGACCATTATCCTCTTATCGGAGAGTTTGAATTCACTAAATAACTTCTGAAAGGCGTGCCGGTGAGAGCCGGTTGCCTAAAGCCTAAAATCTTAAACCTATATTCAAATATGAAACATCATTTTTTTAAACTGGCGGCTGCCCTTCTCATCTGCTCCGCCGCAACTCCGCCCATTATGGCAGAAAATCACGTTAACCCTTTCCTGACGGAATATACCACAAAGTATAAGATTCCGCCATTCGAGCAAATCCGGATTTCCGACTTCATTCCGGCAATCAAAGCCGGGATTGAGGAGCAGAAACAGAATATGTTCGCCATCACAGCCAACCGTGCCGTGCCTGATTTCGACAATACTATTCTTCCTCTTGAAAACCTCTCTCCGATTTTGGATCGTGTGGCCGGTGTGTTCTATCATTACGACAGTGCGCTTTCGACTGATGAATTTGCCGCTATGGCGGAAGAGGCAATACCCCTTCTCAACGATGCTGCAAATCAGCTTAACCTTAACGAACAGCTTTTCCAGAAAATTAAGGCTGTCTATGACTCACGCGACAAACTGCATCTCACCCCTGTGCAGAAAAGAGTAGTGGAGAAATATTATAAAAGCTTCGCCGAACAGGGAGCTGCTCTTCCGGCTGATAAGAAGGAGCAACTGATTAAGGTCAATGACCGCCTCTCAAAACTTTTCATACAGTTTAACAAGAACCTCCTTAACGCTACAAACAGTTTCTTCGTGACAGTCTACGATGAGGCTGATCTCGCGGGTCTCCCTGAGTCTTCTGTAGCACAGGCTGCTGAGGCTGCCAAAGCACGCGGACTTGACGGACTCTGGGTTTTCACCCTTCATGCTCCCAGCCGTCTCCCCGTCCTCCAATATGCTGACAACCGCGGCCTGCGTGAGGCTATATATAAGGGATATACTTCTTTAGCTTCTTTCGGCCAGAACAACAACTACCCCGTCATTGAGGAAATCGTGAAGCTGCGCGCTGAGAAAGCCAAAATAATGGGATTTGATAATTTCGCTCAGATGATGACATCTCGCGTCATGGCCAAGACTCCTGAGGCTGCCACTGACCTCCTCCTTCAGGTGTTTGAACCCGCTGTCAAGAGAAGTCATGAAGAGGTGGCTGACATGCAGGCGTATGTCGACGCTGCCAACGGCGGCTTCAAGATTGCTCCCTGGGATTACTACTATTATGCCGAAAAGGTAAAGAAGCAGAAGTTCGACCTCGATGAGTCGGAAGTGCGTCCTTATTTCTCTCTTGAAAATGTGATGAAAGGTCTTTTCGATTGCGCCGAAAAGCTTTACGGCATAAAAATGGTGGAGATGCCGGACGCTCCTAAATATATGGATCAGGTGACTGTGTATGATGTGGTCGACTCAAAGACCGGAGAACATGTGGCAGTATTCATGACTGACTATTTCCCTCGCGATTCAAAGCGTCAGGGTGCCTGGATGGAACAGATTCAGAGCTGCGGGCTTTATGAAGACGGCAACCGTCGCCCCATCGTCTACAACGTCGGAAACTTCACTCCTCCTGCCGGTGATTCTCCAGCTCTTCTCACTCTCGATGAAGTGGAGACCACCTTCCATGAATTCGGTCACGCCCTTCAGGCTATTCTTTCCAGAGCTCCCTACCGTTCTATTGCCGGCACAAATGTTGACCGCGATTATGTAGAGATGTGCTCTCAGATTAACGAGCATTGGGCATTCGCTCCCGAAGTGCTGAAATCGTATGCGAAGCATTACAAGACAGGCGAACCTATTCCTGATGAACTCGTCGCCAAACTTGAAGCTTCCTCTAAATTCAACCAGGGCTTCACAGCGACCGAACTTGCCGGGGCTGCTCTTCTCGACCTCGCCTGGGGTCAGACCGACGGTGAAAATATAAATGTGCCTGAGTTCGAGAAAAACTTTGCTGAAAAGGTGGGTATGCCGGATGAAATCACCTATCGCTACCGCTCTCCCTATTTCAAGCATATTTTCGGCGACGACGGATATGCTTCCGGTTATTACACATATCTCTGGAGTCAGGTGCTCGAGGCTGACGCCTGGGAACTTTTCGAAAAGAACGGCATCTTCGATAAAAAGACGGCTGCCTCTTTCAAAAAGAATATCCTTGAGAGCGGTGACACTGAAGACCCTATGGTGCTCTTCGTCCGATTCCGCGGCCATAAGCCTGATGCAAAAGCTCTTCTTCGTCTTCGTGGTCTTGAATAATGGATGATAAATATATGAAACGCGCCCTTCAGCTCGCCGGAGGAGGTGAAGGGCGCGTTGCTCCTAATCCCCTCGTGGGAGCCGTGATTGTGGCTGAGGGGAGAATTATCGGAGAAGGATTCCACCGCACGTTCGGAGGTCCGCATGCAGAAGTGAATGCCATCCGCTCCGTAAGGGAAGCTGACAGGCGTCTCCTACGCGACTCCACAATTTACGTCACTCTGGAACCATGTTCTCATTACGGAAAGACTCCCCCCTGCGCCAAACTGATTGTCGAGACCGGCATTCCGCGAGTTGTGGTTGGTGCGCCTGACCCTAATCCTCTGGTAGCAGGGAGAGGTATAAGGATGTTGCGTGATGCCGGAATTGAAGTGACAGAAAATGTCTTGCTGAAAGAATGTCTTGAGATAAACCGTAGATTCATGACCGCTCAGACTCAAAAGCGCCCCTGGATATTACTGAAATGGGCGCAGAGCGCCGATGGCTTTATGGCTGCCCTGGATAAAGATGGCAATCCCGAGCCGGTAAGATTCTCTTCTCCTCTCTCTTCCGTCTGGATGCATCGGGAAAGGGCATCCGTAGAAGCTATTATGGTAGGAGCCAATACTCAGCGAATTGATGCTCCACGTCTTGACGTACGCTTCTGGGGAGGCAAGAACCCATTGGTGATTCCCTGTGGAAAGGATATGGACTGCACCGCTCTTGTCGAAGACTTACACAAAAAGGGTATTGATTCATTAATGGTGGAAGGGGGTCCCACTCTTCTGAAAAGTTTCATAAAATCAGGTCTGTTCGATGAGATTAGAATTGAGACAGCGCCCATATCTTTAGGCTGCGGTCTTAAAGCGCCCCGGCTCCCGGAAGAGCTTTCTTTAGTCTCAGTTTCCACTTGCCGACAAAATCAAATCGAAGTTTTCAGACGTTAAAAAGCCCTAAAAAAGACTTATTTGTTAAAATGGAGGTATTTTCTGTTTATTATTTTCACAAGAAATACTAATTTTGCAAATTGTAACAAGTGTGCATGGCGGGATATACCCCCTTCAGACGGACTCCCGGCATGCTCTGCTAACCAATGTCAGTAATAGTGAAAAAGACTTTTAATATCCGCCATTCGCTTATCTTTCCGGCTCTCCTCGTTTTGCTGGGGATAGCCGCTTCCTGCAATTCAGAATCTAAAAAAACAGACGATGAAGTGGCTGTCACCTCGTCGACTGTAGCTGTAAACAGTTTTCACCTGAAGGCTGATTCAAAAGTGTTGAAAGGTCTGGATTCGATTTTCTTCTCTGTCGATCTTAACAACGCAGTCATATTCAATGCAGATTCCCTACCTAAGGGGACAAACATCTCCAAAATCGTCCCCGTGATAACTTTCGCCTCCTCAATGTCGAAAGCTGACCTTATCGAACTGAGCGAGACAGGCGATACTATTAAGAAAATCAATTATCTTCAGACCACCACCGACAGCATCAACTTCAATCATCCGGTAAGGCTGAAGGTCTCTTCATTTGACAAGACTAATACTCTCGAATATTCGCTTAAAGTGAATGTCCACAAGATGAATCCTGATTCAATAGGATGGGATAATCTTCAGGCTGCCTCTCTCCCTTCCCGTCTTGATAATCCTTTGCGCAGGAAAAACGTGCTTTTCAACAATGTGCCTTTTTCCCTGATAGAAGAGAGCGACAATACATTCTCTCTCGCGGAGGCTTCCGACATTTATAAAAACGAATGGAATGTCAATCCGGTCTCATTGCCTTTTTCTCCGGTAGTGGAGTCATTCACGGCTTCATCTTCCGCATTCTATATCCTTTCCGCCGACGGCGCTCTCTATTCGTCGCCGGATGCATCTGCATGGTCAGCCATTGCAGCCGGATGGGAAGGAATCACCGGTATTTATGGCTCGGACACAGTGGTCGGCTTGAAAAGGAATGACGACGGAGACTTATGCCACGTCTATTTTGCTGACGGAACAGAAACCGTTGCCAATCCCATCCCGGGTAATTTCCCTGTCAAGGCAAACTCTCCTATGGTCACAATCTCCAATCAATGGGCAGAACTCCCGACAGCATTCTTCAATGGAGGAATCTGTCAGAACGGCAATCTTTCTTCTGCAACATGGGCTTTCGACGGAAATTCATGGAGTGTCCTTAGCGAAAAGACTCCTGCCCTGGAGTCGCCTGCTCTTGTCAAATATGTGATGTATCGCAATGCGACGTCTGCTACCAAAATAAAAGATTTCGACGCATGGCTCATAATCGGCGGCACGCTTGCCGACGGAGAGCTCAACAGAAATATCTATCTCTCTTTTGACAACGGAGTAACCTGGCTAAAAGCACCCGAAGCCATGAATCTGCCTGAGTCGTTCCCGACTCTGACTGCCATGAATGCATTCGTGGTGAATCGACGTCTGGATGCTGATCTCGCTCAGGGCTGGTCAGAAATTCTGACATCACGCACAAGAGCTTCCTACGAAATCGACGGAACAGAGATTTTCTGGGACTGTCCGTATATTTATCTGGCAGGCGGATATTTCTCCGATGGCTCTCTCAGCCACAATATATGGAGAGGTGTCCTAATGAGGCTTAACTTCACTCCCCTCATCTGATGTGGCTCAGAAAACTCTTCATTTTTCTTGCCCTGACGGCGATATCCATTCCGGCTATGTATGCTCAGGAAGACTATCGTTTTGAACTCGGAGGAGGAATAGGAATGACAGGCTATCTCGGTGACTCCAACACCTCCAATCTCTGGAGTCATCCTTCATGGGATACGGAAATACTTTTCCGATATATCATGAATCCCAGATGGGCTTTGAAAACGAATTTCTATATCGGGGGTCTCTCCGGAGATACTTCCCAAATGACCGACGTCCTTCCGGAACTTCGCGATTATTCGTTTTCGACCACCTTCTATGAGATTGGTGAACTCGCAGAATTCAATTTCTTCAATTACGGAATCGGCGAAACTTATCGTCACCTGAAGAAATTCTCGCCATACATCACCGGAGGCTTAGGATTGACTCTTTGGTCGGTCGGAGGCTCTTCGGGAGCTGCTTTTACAATTCCCTTTGGAATTGGACTGAAATATAAACCGTCAGTCCGACTTAATCTCGGACTCGAATTCCTTATGAAGAAGACTTTTTCCGACCGTCTCGATGGTCCTGTCCTCGACGATCCGCTTGGAATAAAAAGCAGCTTCATGAAGAATACTGACTGGTTTTCAACCCTCACGTTCACCGTGAGCTATGAATTTAGCAAACGTTGCGCTGTATGCAATTATAAAGACTGACTGTCATGGACGCATTAAATGAAAAAATAGCCAAACTCGACCGACAGCGTATGCCGGTCCACGTGGCAATGATTATGGACGGCAACGGACGCTGGGCAAAGCGTCAGGGTTTCATGCGTAGCGACGGTCACGCCGAAGGCGTGTCTACCGTGCATCGCGTCACTCAGATGTCGTCCGACCTCGGCATCAAATATCTCACTCTCTACGCTTTCTCCACCGAAAACTGGAATCGTCCGTCAGACGAAGTGGCGACCCTTATGTATCTGATCGGATGGGCTATAGAAAGAGAACTCCCGGAACTCCTCCGTAATAACGTCAGAATCAATCTTATCGGAGACATTGAGAGAATCCCTGAAGATGCTCGCAAAAGGCTTTTTGACGCCCGTGACGCCACCGCTCATTGCACCGGGCTGCAACTTAACATGTGCCTCAGTTATTCCTCACGTTGGGAAATTGCAGAGGCTGCCCGTAAACTTGCTCACAAGGTCAAAAAAGGCGAAATAAATCCTGAGGATATTTCTGAGGATGTTTTTGCTGACAATCTCGCGACTGCCGGAATCCCTGACCCTGACCTCCTGATACGCACCGGCGGCGAAGAACGCATCTCTAACTATCTGCTCTGGCAGATTGCTTACAGCGAACTATATTTCACACCCGTGCTGTGGCCCGACTTCTCCAATGAAGAGTATGTCGATGCTATTCTTGATTTCCAGAACCGAGAACGCCGATTCGGGAAGACAAGCGAACAAGTGCAGAATGAAGAATAAACGTATAACCATCCTATCAAATAATGAATAAACTGCTGAAGTTTTCATTGGCGACTCTCGCTCTCTGCAACTCTTCTTTTTTATTTGCCCAGACCGATATCCCGTCTTTGCAAAACGACACTATCTATAACCCCGACATCATTTATTCGCCAATTCCCAAGACTTATGAAATTGCCGGAATAAAGGTGGAGGGCATAAATCACGTCGATGACTATATCATTATCGCCAATTCAGGTCTCTCAATCGGTGAAAGAGTCGAGGTCCCGGGCGATGCGCTCTCCAGAGCTACCAAACGCCTCTGGAGACAAGGTCTTTATTCAAAAGTAAAGATTTCGGCTGAAAAGGCTGTCGGCGATAAAATATGGCTCACCATTTCCCTCATGCAGCAACCCCGCATGTCTGAAATGAGATTCTCCGGCGTTAAGGGTGGTGAAAAGAAAGATATTGAGGAACGTCTGTCAATGATTCCGGGACAGCAGATCACTCCGAATATCGTTGCCCGTGCTACTAAGCTCATCAAGGATTATTACAGCGCCAAAGGGTTCAAAAATGCTGTCGTAAACATCCGCCAGGTGCCTGATCTCAGCAAAGAGAATCAGATTTTTCTTGATGTTGACGTCGACCGTCATAATAAGGTGAAGGTCCATAAGATATATATAGAGGGCAACGAAATCCTTTCTGACAGGAAAGTGAAAGGCGCCATGAAAAAGACTAACGAAAATGGCGACCTCCTGAATCTTTTCAAGCAGAAGAAATTCGTTGATTCCGATTATAAGGATGATAAGAACCGTATCCTCGAAAAATATAACGAGCTCGGCTATCGCGACGCCAGGATTTTGCGTGACAGTGTCGTCAAATATGATGATAATCACGTGGATGTTTATATTGATGTGGAGGAAGGTAAAAAATATTATATCTCCGACATTAACTGGGTCGGTAATTCCGTGTATCCTACCGAAGTCTTGAGCAATGTCCTCGGAATTTATCCGGGCGACGTCTACAACCAGAAACTTCTTGAGAAACGCACACGCACCGATGACGATGCCGTAAGCAATCTTTACCTCGATAACGGCTATCTCTTCTTCACCCTGATTCCTATTGAGGAGAATGTGGAGGGAGACAGCATTGCCCTGCAGATGAGAGTCATTGAGGGTCCGCAGGCAAAAATAAACCGTGTCGTCATCAACGGTAACGACCAGCTATTTGAAAAGGTTATCCGTCGCGAACTCCGTGTGCGTCCGGGCGATCTATTCTCCAAGTCTGACCTCATGCGTTCGGCGCGTGAGATTGCTGCCTCCGGGCATTTCAACCCTGAGACAATGGACATACAGCCGCAGCCTAATGAAGATGACGGCACAGTCGACATCGTCTTCAATCTCGAACAGAAAGCTAACGATAAAGTGCAGCTTTCTTTCGGTTGGGGACAAAGCGGTGTGACCGGTCAGGTGGCTCTCTCATTCTCCAATTTCTCAATCAAGAACCTGTTTAATCCCGGTTCTTACCGAGGAATAATTCCGCGTGGCGACGGACAGACATTTTCTATAGCTGCGCAGACAAATGCCAAATATTATCAGAGCTACAGCATTTCCTTCTTCGATCCATGGCTGGGAGGAAAGCGTCCGAATTCTCTGTCTGTCAGTCTTGACTATAGCCGCTCCACCGGTATAAACTCAACCTTCTATAACGACCGATGGATGAACAGCGGTATCTATTCCATATATAATTATGGGACATATAATAGTTACGATTCCGGCTATTACTACCAGAATGCCTACGACCCCAACAAAGTGCTCCAGATGGCAGGTGTCAGTGTCGGATTCGGCACGCGTCTGACATGGCCCGATGATTATTTCCAGTTCCAGGCTTCTCTTGCCTATCGCTGGTATTATCTCAAGAATTGGGAATATCTCTACTATATGAACAATGGTGTTTCCAACTCTCTGACTCTCGGTCTGTCGCTTTCCCGCACAAGTATTGACCAGCCCATCTATCCGCGTCGTGGCTCTTCATTCGGAATTGACGTTACTCTCACGCCTCCGGCTTCCCTCTTCAATCCTCATCAGAACTGGGAACAGCTTTCCAAACTTGCAGCACGCACGAACACTAATACCGAACAGCAGGAAGCAGCTGCCAAGAAGCTTTACAAATGGATTGAATATTGGAAAGTCAAATTCAAGAGCCGCACGTACACTCCTCTCACTGACCCGGACGGACAATGGACCCTCGTGCTCATGACCCGTGCGGATTTCGGTCTTCTCGGCTCCTGGAACAAACATTTCAAGACTCCGTTTGAAACATTCTATTTCGGTGGCGACGGTATGTCGGGCAGCTACACTTACGCGACAGAAACTATCGCTATGCGTGGTTATGAAAACGGACAGTTCACTCCCTGGGGTTACGAAGGCTACGCCTACGGGCGTTTCGGCATGGAGCTCCACTTCCCTTTCATGCTTCAGCCTGCCACCACAATATATGCCCTCGCGTTTGCTGAGGCAGGTAACTGCTGGACCGATGTGAAGAACTTCTCTCCTTTCAACCTCAAACGCAGTGCCGGTGTAGGCGTGCGCCTTTATCTCTCCATGCTCGGTTTCCTCGGAATTGACTGGGGCTATGGTTTCGATAAAGTGTGGGGAACAAGAGGAGGTAGCCAGCTTCACTTCGTACTTGGTCAGGAATTTTAACCTTTTTTCATTATCTGTAAACCCCTCAGCGCATTCTGTCGTTTAAACTATCGGGAGTCTGACGGCTCTAATAGATAGACAATAAACTTTGAAGAAACGTAAATTTATATTGATTATGAAGAAATTTATCATAGCTCTCGTCATAGCTTTCGCCGGTATCGGGATGGCATCTGCACAGAAATATGCATTGATCGATATGGATTATATCCTCCGCAATGTCCCGGCTTATGAAATGGCTAACGAACAGCTCAATCAGGTGTCTCAACGTTGGGAGAAAGAGGTCAACAATCTTGCAAAAGAGGCTGAGACAATGTATAAGAACTATCAGAGCGACATGGTATTCCTTACTGACGACCAGAAGAAAAAACGCGAAGAGGAAATTGTGGCTAAAGAGAAAGAAGTCACTGACACCCGCTATAAATATTTCGGTCCGGAAGGCGAACTCTTCAAAAAGCGTCAGGCTTTGATGAAACCGATTCAGGAAGATATCTATAATGCCGTGAAGGCTGTCGCTGAAGAAAAAGGTTATCAGACAATCTTCGACCGCGCCTCTTCCCAAAGCATCGTGTTCGCATCTCCGCGTATTGATGTCAGCAATGAAGTGCTCGCAAAATTGGGTTATTCAAAATAATTTCATAATTTTGCAACCGTCTTGATAAAAGCGCAGGATGCTTCCGAACTGATTTTTTCAAACCTTTTAAACAAAAACAATCTATAATCTTAAATAACACAAAACCCGTAATGTTCAAGAAACTTTTATTAGTGGCTGCATTGATTATTCCAATGCTGGCTTCTGCCCAGACCCTCAAGGTCGGTATCGTTGATACAAATGATATCATTGCAAAACTCCCCGACACAACTGCTGCTCAGAAACAGATCGAGGATACTTCCAAGAAATATGACGAAGAGTATGCCAAGCTCGGCGAGGAAATGAAAAGAATGTATGACGAGCTCCAGAAAATGGGTGAAAACGAACTCCCTGCAATTCGTGAACGCAAGACTCGCGAGTTTACCGACTATCAGCAGAAAATCCAGCAGTTCGAACAGAACGCAATGCAGGATATACAGAAACTTCAGAATGATTTGATGGCTCCTATCATGCAGAAAGTGCGTGGCGCTATTGAAGCTGTGGGCAAAGAGGGAGGCTACTCCGTCATTCAGGAAAAAGCTTCAATGCTCTTCTATGCTGCTCCTGTAGTCGACATCACTCCTGAAGTGAAGGCTAAACTTGGAATCAGATAAAGTGCTGACCGGATTTTTCTCCGATTGACCTATAAGAATAAAAGCGGTGCCGTCGGCTCCGCTTTTGCTTTTTTAATCTTTAACCCTCTTTTTTATGATTGGTGTCTTTGATTCAGGATATGGCGGACTGACTATCCTTAAAGAAATGCAACGCCGGCTCCCCAAATATGACTATCTCTACTTGGGAGACAATGCGCGTGCGCCATACGGCTCCCGTTCTTTCGATATTGTCTATGATTTCACTCTTCAGGCAGTGAAAGCTCTTTTCAATCGAGGCTGCCATCTCGTGATTCTGGCATGCAACACTGCCTCAGCAAAAGCCCTACGCTCTATTCAGCAAAATGATCTTCCTCTGATTGATCCTGCGAGAAGAGTATTAGGTGTGATACGTCCTACCGTGGAACAGCTGCCGGAAGTTTCCTCTTCCCGTCATATCGGACTAATTGCAACTCCGGGCACAGTCAACAGCCATTCCTACAGAATGGAGCTGGAAAAGATGTATCCTGACATGACTATCACTGAGTATGCATGCCCGATGTTTGTGCCCCTGGTTGAAAACAATGAGGCTGATTCTCCCGGTGCCGATTATTTTGTCAAGAAATATATTGACGCAATCATGAAGGAAGATGAAAAGATTGATACGCTTGTATTAGGTTGCACCCACTACCCTCTTCTGGCTTCAAAAATCAGAAAATATCTTCCCGCTCATGTAAGGATTCTTCCTCAGGGTGATATTGTGGCAGAAAGTCTGGCTGACTATCTTTCAAGACACCCTGAGATTGACTGCAGATGCACAAAAGACGGCACCACACAATTTCTGACCACTGAGAGTCCGGAAAAATTCAATACTCTTGCTTCCATATTCCTTGGGAAAGATGTCACAGCTGAGAGAATATCTCTGCCTGAATAATGAGCTTCTTACAAAGATAGAGCTCCTGAGCTTAGCATCGTGGTCTTGCTGACGCCGGGACGACTTACTTTCTTTCCGTATGATAAAGTATAGACTGCTGTCAGGATAAAGCGATTGCGATAGAAATTAGCTTCCTTCCTTTGAATCTCACTATAATTGGGCGTAACAACTTCAGTTCTTTCTCTCCATGTTGAGCCAAATGGATTCGCTACGACAACCTTGAGATTCAGTTGCTTCCATACATAGGAGAAATTTAATTCGTAATGCCAGTTTCTGTGAGTTTCCACAATCTGTCCGGCAAATGCTTCGGTTGAAGGAGGAGCTACAAAACCTCCGGCAGACCAATTCTTACCATACCAGTTTGCCGACAGACTTCCCTTAAAATATGACCCGCTATGATGATATATACCCCTTAGACTATTATAGGTGTATTGAAAGCTACCGTTCATGATGAGACGTCTGCCGAATAATTTCAACGAACCTCTCAAAATAAGGTCTATGGAATTGCGCGTTGAACCTGCATCCAATGTTTCAACCACGCCGTCTCTGCCATCCATTATCATCCATACCGGATTATCCTGATGAAATACTGCAGTGTGAATGACGTCGCCCGACAAAGAGAATTTAGAGGAATAGTTCCAGGTATTAGATAAAACTGACTGCCACCACAATCTGTCTTTAAGATCCGGGTTACCTTTTATCCAGGTCAGTTCGGATGTACGTTGAATAACCTCATTGCGTGTTGAGCCCGGATAGCCATAAGTTTTTATATATGAGGAAAGGGAGATTGAATATTTTTTACTGATTCTCTTATTAAAATTTACAGAACATTCCGGGGAGAGATAAGTATTACGTTTTTCGTTTACCTTCTGATCCTCATTATTAAATCCAACAGAGAAATTTAAATATGTACCCGGAGAAAAGATATGCTTATAAGATGCACTGAACGCTTCGGATAACGAACTGAAACGGGAAACTGCATCCGAAGTGCCGTCATAATACGTTCGGTTGCTATCAGAAATAATATAACCGGTTAGATTTATACTGTTGTTATCATTAAATTCCTTACCGTAAGAAAAATAACCCATCATTGACCAGCTACGATCTCGATTAAAGTTATAAATTTCATTCATTCCTGTGGGATAATAGGAACTACCTGCTTTCGATCCCGAATGTTGATATGACAGCAACACTGAAAGCGTCTGTCCTTTCGGAAGAGTCAGGAAAGAATTAATCTTAAGATAAGGACTTATCGCTAATTTTTCGGAATTGCTGTGATAAGATGGTGACGTTATTATTTCGGGTCGATACGCAGTGAAGGAATTGCCTCCTGAATAGGGCATCTCTTCCCAAATCCAACCTCCGGTGACTGAAAGATTCAGACACCTATGATTCCAGTTGAGCTTTAAATATGCCGAAAGATTGTTGTTTGCCGAACGTTTATCATTCTCGGATATATTTTCAGTTACTTCATCATAATATTGACCGTCATAAGTGATATTTCGGAACTGCCGTTCTGTGATATATCCGTAATTTTTCAGTCTGCTGTAGGAACCATCACCGTATGCATCTATCAAGACGTTCCTGACTGCGAGTCTTGACACAACAGAATAGACACCCTCTCTTCCTTCCAGAAACTGTTTCCCTGTTAATTTGGTATATCCTCCTGTCTTGTAAACTTTCATCACAAAGTTTACAACATCGCTTTTTCCACCGAAATTTCCACCTGTCGGATTAGGTAAATATTCCACTCTATCGACATCTGCCGGATTCAAAGCCTTCAATTCCTTGAATGAAGCCGGCATTCCGTCAATAAAATAATTGACAGGCTTTCCCGCAGATGTGGTCACACTTCGGGAAATAGGATCGTAAGGCAACTCCACCAAAGCCATAACCTGAAGAAGAGAATTAGCATCAGTGGCAAATTTCTTTTCCTTCTTTGTAGGGAAGAAAGCTATCCCCTGCTTTATTTCTTTTCGTGATTCACTCTCTACAACCACTTCCTTCAGAGCCGTTGTCTTTATCACTGTGTCTGAAAGTTCTTTTTCCTGAGCTTGCAAATAAACCGGATATCCTATAATGGTTACTGTCAAAAG
>JAIDPA010000127.1 GCA_029062985.1 Muribaculaceae bacterium | reverse complement strand
TCGAAAAGATATATGCGGAATGGCATTTTGAAACGAATTTAATGGAAAGGGGAGAGGAGAGTGCTCACATTTAGGTTATTTGTGCAAAAGTAACATAAATTAAGAAATAAGCAAAGAAAAATAGTGTTAAAAACAATAAACGGGGCAATAAAAAAGGAAGTAAATCAAAGGAAAACATTTTTTAAGAATTTTTTTGACAGAGATATTTGGGTAAAAGTCTAATTTTCATTATCTTTGCAGCGAATTTAGAGGCAGCATCTGCTTAGGAGTAGTCTAAAAGGCTAATATATAGTCGTTTAGGTTTTATTTGTGTGTATGTTGCTCTAATGAGAAAGGATTCTAAACAATCAATATAATAAAAATCAATTTTTAGAGATTAGAATGCCAACTATTCAGCAATTAGTAAGAAAAGGACGCGTAGCTCTCAAAGACAAGAGCAAATCGCCTGCCTTGGATTCATGTCCGCAGCGCCGCGGCGTATGTGTGCGTGTGTATACCACAACGCCCAAGAAGCCTAATTCGGCAATGCGAAAAGTGGCGCGTGTGCGTCTCACTAACGGCAAGGAGGTCAACTCCTACATCCCGGGCGAGGGTCATAATCTTCAGGAGCACTCAATCGTGATGGTGCGCGGAGGTCGTGTTAAGGACCTTCCGGGTGTGCGTTATCACATTGTACGCGGTACGCTCGATACTGCAGGTGTGCAGGGTCGTACTCAGCGTCGTTCCAAATACGGAGCGAAGCGTCCGAAAGCCGGTAAAGCAACAAAGAAGTAAGATATAGAGAATCTTCTTTAAAGGAGCTACGGCATCCACAAACATCAACCCCGTTTTTGATTGTTTGATGGCTTATGGTTGAGTAAACGCCGGCAAGAGAGCCGCGACGTTGAAGATTTCAAGGAAAGCAACCGATCAAAAACACTAAACAAACAGTAATGAGAAAAGCAAAACCAAAGAAAAGGGTGATATTGCCCGATCCCGTGTTTCATGATGTCAGAGTGACAAAGTTTGTCAACCACCTGATGTATGACGGAAAGAAGAACACGGCATATACAATTTTCTATACGGCATTAGAGGTCGTGAAGGCTAAGATGCCTAACGAGGAGAAGAGCGCTCTCGAGATTTGGAAAAAGGCGCTTGAAAACGTAACTCCTCAGGTAGAGGTGAAGTCTCGCCGCGTAGGTGGAGCCACCTTCCAGGTCCCTACTGAAATCAGAGCCGACCGCAAAGAGTCAATATCAATGAAAAATCTTATCATATATGCACGTAAGCGTGGCGGCAAGACAATGGCAGACAAACTTGCAGCCGAGATTGTAGATGCATTCAACGACCAGGGCGGCGCATTCAAGAGAAAGGAAGATATGCACCGTATGGCAGAAGCAAACCGCGCTTTCGCACACTTCAGATTTTAATATTGGTAGTTAAATCATGGCTAAACACGACGATCTTAATTTAACCAGAAATATCGGCATCATGGCACACATCGATGCCGGAAAAACCACCACTTCAGAGCGTATTCTTTTCTACACCGGTCTTACCCACAAAATTGGCGAGGTGCATGACGGTGCCGCTACAATGGACTGGATGGAACAAGAGCAGGAACGTGGCATCACAATCACTTCTGCAGCTACCACAACTTTCTGGAATTATCAGGGTAAAAAATATAAAATCAATCTGATTGACACTCCGGGGCACGTTGACTTCACAGTGGAGGTGGAACGTTCACTGCGTGTGCTCGACGGCGCTGTTGCCGCTTTCTGTGCAGTTGGCGGTGTGGAGCCTCAGAGTGAGACCGTATGGCGTCAGGCTGACAAGTATAATGTTCCGCGCATCGGTTATGTCAATAAGATGGACCGCTCAGGCGCTAACTTCTTTGAAGTGGTGCGTCAGGTGCGTGAGGTGCTCGGTGCAACTCCCCTCCCCATTCAGATTCCTATCGGAGCTGAGGAGACATTCAAGGGCGTTGTCGACCTGGTGAAGATGAAGGCAATCTTCTGGCACGATGAGACAATGGGCGCAGAGTATGAAGTGGCTGAAATTCCTGCAAACCTCCGTGACGAGGCTGAGGAATGGCGCGACAAGATGCTCGAGACTCTTGCCGAGTCAGATGAAGTCCTGATGGAAAAATATTTTGAAGATCCTTCCTCAATCACAGAGGATGAAATCAAGGCAGCCATCCGCAAGGCAACTCTTGCAATGGAGGTTAACCCTATGATTTGCGGTTCTTCATTCAAGAATAAGGGTGTTCAGACTCTTCTTGATGCAGTGTGCGCATATCTTCCTTCTCCTGAGGATTCAGGTGTTGTAGAAGGTCACGCAGTAGGTGATGCTGATGAAATCATCACCCGCGAACCTTCACCGGAAGCTCCCATGTGTGCTCTTGCATTCAAGATTGCCACTGACCCCTACGTAGGTCGTCTCTGCTTCTTCCGTGTTTACTCAGGCGAAGTGCAGAGCGGTAGCTACGTTCTCAACAGCCGCTCAGGCAAGAAGGAGCGTATCTCACGTCTTTTCCAGATGCACTCCAACAAGCAGAATCCTAAGGAAGTGATCGGCTGCGGTGATATCGGTGCCGGTGTTGGTTTCAAGGATATCCGCACAGGTGACACTCTCTGCGACGAGAATGCTCCAATCGTGCTCGAATCAATGGAATTCCCGGATCCAGTGATCGGTATCGCAGTTGAGCCTAAGACTCAGAAAGACCTTGACAAACTTGGCGTAGGTCTTCAGAAGCTTGCAGAGGAAGACCCGACATTCCGCGTAGAGACCAATGAGGAGACAGGTCAGACTGTCATCAGCGGTATGGGTGAGCTTCACCTCGACATCATCATTGACCGTCTGCGTCGTGAATTCAAGGTTGAATGTAACCAGGGCCGTCCTCAGGTGACTTACAAAGAGGCAATCACCAAGCCTGTTGAGCTCCGCGAAGTGTTCAAGAAGCAGACCGGTGGTCGCGGTAAGTTTGCAGACATCATCGTACGCATCGAGCCTGCTGACGAAGATTTCGAAGGCAGCCTTCAGTTCATCGATGAGGTTAAGGGCGGTAACGTTCCTAAGGAATACATCCCCTCAGTGCAGAAGGGTTTCCAGACTGCGATGAAGAACGGCGTCCTTGCAGGCTATCCCGTAGAGCGTCTCAAGGTCACTCTTCTTGACGGAAGCTTCCACCCTGTGGATTCCGATCAGCTTTCATTCGAGCTCTGTGCAATCCAGGCATTCAAGAAAGGTTCGGAGAAGGCAGGTCCTGTCCTGATGGAGCCTATCATGAAGATAGAGGTTGTGACTCCGGAAGAGTCAATGGGTGACGTAATCGGCGACCTTAACAAGCGTCGCGGTCAGGTAGAAGGTATGGAGACAAGCCGCAGCGGTGCGCGTATCGTCAAGGCAAAGGCTCCTCTTGCAGAAATGTTCGGCTATGTGACAGCGCTCCGTACAATCACATCAGGCCGTGCAACCAGCACAATGTCGTTCAGCCACTATGCAGAGGTAAGCAACTCGATTGCAAAGAACGTGCTTACTGAATGCCAGGGCAGAGTTGATCTATTGAAATAAAAAAGACACATATCCAATATGAATCAGAAAATCAGAATCAAACTCAAATCTTACGATCATAACCTTGTCGATAAATCGGCAGAGAAAATCGTAAAGACGGTTAAGTCGACAGGTGCTGTTGTTAGCGGACCGATTCCATTGCCGACACACAAGCGCATCTTCACCGTCAACCGTTCAACATTCGTCAACAAGAAGAGCCGTGAGCAGTTCCAGCTTTCTTCTTTCCAGCGTCTCATCGACATCTACAGCTCAACAAGCAAGACAGTAGACGCTCTCATGAAGCTTGAACTTCCCAGCGGTGTTGACGTAAGCATCAAGGTTTAAGTCGTAGAAACCGTTAAATACAGTCGGTCGTCTCCCCTGCTCCGAAAGGAGAGGGGAGAGGAGCGGCGATAAAATATCAAACATCAACAATCCAAAAAATCAAAGTAAGAAATGCCAGGATTATTAGGAAAGAAAATCGGAATGACATCCGTTTTCAGTGCCGACGGAAAGAATATTCCGTGCACTGTTATCGAAGCAGGTCCTTGTGTGGTTACTCAGATCAAGACAATGGATAAAGATGGCTATGAGGCAGTACAGGTAGGCTTCCAGGATAAGAAAGAGAAGCACACCAACAAGCCTGAGGCAGGCCACTTTGCCAAAGCAGGAGTAACACCCAAGCGTCACTTGGCCGAGTTCAAATCGTTTGAGACTAAACCGGAGCTTGGCTCCACACTCACTGTAGATCTTTTCCAGGAGGGTGGTTTTGTCGATGTAGTCGGCACAAGCAAGGGTAAAGGTTTCCAGGGTGTTGTAAAGCGTCATGGTTTTGGTGGCGTTGGCCAGTCAACACACGGTCAGCACAACCGTCTCCGCGCTCCCGGTTCAATCGGTGCCTGCTCTTATCCTGCAAAGGTATTCAAGGGTCTGCGCATGGCAGGTCAGATGGGTAACGAACGAGTTACAGTTCAGAATCTCCAGGTGATAAAGGTGCTTCCCGAGCACAATTTGTTAATGATAAAGGGTTCCGTTCCAGGTGCCAAAGGTTCAATCGTTATAGTTGAGAAATAATGGAAGTAGCAGTATATAACATCAAAGGAGAGGATACAGGACGTAAAATCAACCTCAAGGATGAGGTTTTTGCTCGCGACCTCAGCGAAGGCAATGCCGACCATACTCTCTGGCTTGACGTGAAACAATTTCTCGGCAACCAGCGTCAGGGCACACACAAGAGCAAGGAGCGCAGCGAGATTTCAGGTTCAACCCGTAAGCTCGGTCGTCAGAAGGGGGGCGGCGGCGCACGTCGCGGTGATATTAATTCTCCGCTTCTTCGTGGCGGCGCAACCGTATTCGGTCCGCGTCCACGCGACTACCGCTCAAAGCTTAACAAAAAGATGAAACAGCTCGCACGCAAAATCGCTCTCACCTCTAAAGCTCAGGACGGCGTGATTTTCGTAGTAGAGAACTTCAATTTTGATAAGCCGAGCACCAAAGGCTGGGTTAACATCGCCAAGAACTTCAAGGTAGCAGATAAGAAGACCCTTCTTGTCATGAATGATCTTGACAACAATGTTCTTCTTTCAGTGCGCAATGTTCCTAATGCATTGATGATGCAGGCAATCGATCTCAATGCCTACTCACTTCTCAACAATGATGCAATCATCATGACCGAGGGAAGTGTGGAATTGATCAATGAGAACTTCTAAAGAAAAGGAGATATAGAAAATGGATATTCAGATTAAACCGATCGTAACAGAAAAGGCAACCGCCTACAGCGAGAAGCAGAATTGCTACACATTTGCTGTGTCTCCCGACGCCAACAAGTTTCAGATCAAAGACATTGTCGAGAAGCTCTACAATGTGCGCGTCGTGAAAGTAAACACTGCCCTCTATGCAGGTAAGCGTAAACAGCGCTACACCAAGGGAGGGTTAATCCGCGGTCAGAAGCCTGCTTTCAAGAAGGCATACGTGACTGTGGCAGAAGGACAAACCATAGACTATTATAGCAACATTTAAAAACGATGGCAGTAAGAAAATTTAAGCCCGTCACTCCCGGGCAAAGACACAAGATTATTGGTGTGTTCCGCAACGAGATCGCCATTGAAAACCCTGCAGAGGGAGCCGTGAAGGTTAAGAAAGTCTCGAAAATCACACCAGAAAAGTCTCTTACTGTGGGCAAGCGTTCCACAGGCGGCCGCAACTCTTCAGGTCATCTCTCCACACGTTATCGTGGAGGCGGTCACAAGAGAAAATTGCGTCTCATAGACTTTAAGAGAACCAACGATGGCGTACCGGCTACCGTAAAGAGCATCGAGTATGATCCCAACCGTTCAGCACGCATCGCGCTGCTTTTCTATAAGGACGGCTCAAAGGCATACATGATCGCACCTAACGGTCTTGAGGTTGGTCAGGTAGTCATCAGTGGTGAAGATGCAGCTCCTGAAGTAGGCAACTGTCTTCCCCTTTCAAAGATACCTGTTGGTACTCTCATCCATTGTATCGAGCTCCGTCCCGGACAGGGTGCTTCCATGGCACGTTCTGCAGGCACGTTTGCTCAGCTGACATCCCGTGAGGGAGATTATGCGATAATCAAATTGCCTTCGGGTGAAACTCGTAAGGTGCTTCTCACATGCCGTGCCACAGTAGGCGTAGTCGGGAACTCTGACCATGCACTTGAGCAGAGCGGCAAGGCGGGAAGAAGCCGCTGGTTCGGACGCCGTCCTCACAACCGTGGTGTTGTAATGAACCCTGTCGATCACCCGATGGGTGGTGGCGAAGGTCGTCAGTCCGGTGGTCATCCGCGTTCACGTACAGGTCTTTATGCCAAGGGCTTGAAGACTCGTTCGCCGAAGAAGCATTCTTCGAAGTATATCATTGAAAGAAGGAAAAAGTAAATTTGATTAAAAGAAGACAATTATGAGTCGTTCGCTTAAAAAAGGACCGTTTATCAGTGTGAAGCTGGAAAAGAAGGTGGCAGCCATGGACGAGAGCGGCAAGAAATCGGTCATCAAGACCTGGAGCCGTGCGTCTATGATTTCTCCTGACTTTGTAGGACACACTTTCGCTGTGCACAACGGTAACAAGTTCATTCCTGTCTATGTTACAGAGAACATGGTGGGACATAAGCTTGGAGAGTTTGCACCGACCCGCACATTCCGCGGTCATGCCGGCAACAAGAAGAAATAAAACCTTACCCGGCAAACAATAACAGTCTAAAAAAAACAGCATAAATACAATGGGTGTAAGAAAAAGAAAAGCAGCAGATGCCATTAAAGAGGCACGCAAGAGCGAATATTTCGCTAAGCTGCATAATGTGCCGTCATCGCCCCGAAAAATGCGTCTTGTCGTTGATATGATTCGCGGACAGGAAGCTTTCAAGGCTCTCGGCATCCTTAAGTTCTCTAATAAGGAGGCTGCACGCAGAGTTGAGAAATTGCTCCGCTCGGCAATAGCCAACTGGGAACAGAAAAACGAACGCAAGGCAGACGCCGGCGAGCTTTACGTAAAGACAGTCTTTGTAGACTGCGCTCCGATGCTCAAGCGTCTTCGTCCTGCACCGCAGGGACGTGGCTACAGAATCCGCAAGCGTTCAAATCATGTGACATTATTTGTCGACACAATTAATAATGATAAAGCTTGATTGAAAGATGGGACAGAAAGTTAATCCAATCAGCAACCGTCTTGGTGTAATCCGCGGTTGGGACTCCAACTGGTATGGCGGAAAGAAATACGGTGACACTCTTCTTGAGGATTCAATCATCCGTAAGTATCTCCGCACTCGTCTTGCAAAAGCAAGCGTATCAAGAATAATCATCGAACGTACCCTCAAGATGGTGACCGTCACTATCTGCACCAGCCGTCCGGGCATGGTGATCGGTAAGGGTGGCAAGGATGTTGACGATCTGAAGGATGAGCTGAAGAAGCTCACTGACAAGGATGTTCAGATCAACATTCACGAAATCAAGCGTCCCGAACTTGACGCTGAGATCGTAGCAACCAACATTGCCCGTCAGATAGAGAACAAGGTGGCTTACCGTCGTGCCGTTAAGATGGCAATCGCGTCTACAATGCGTATGGGCGCAGAGGGTATCAAGGTTCAGGTGAGCGGTCGTCTCAACGGCGCAGAAATGGCGCGTTCAGAGATGTTCAAGGAGGGACGTACTCCTCTTCACACACTTCGTGCTGATATCGACTATGCGTTGGTAGAGGCTCTCACAAAAGTAGGTATCATCGGCATCAAGGTTTGGATTTGCCGCGGTGAGATCTACGGAAAGAAAGAGCTTGCACCGGCTTATGCAGTCGGTCAGAAAGAGACAGGACGTCCGCAGGGTGGCAGCCGTAAAGGTGGCTTCCGCAACAAGAAGAACAACAACCGATAAAAAAGAAGACAGATAATGTTACAGCCAAAGAAGACCAAATACCGTCGTTCGCAAAAGGGCCGCATGAAAGGTGAGGCTCAGAGAGGCAATCAGCTTGCCTTCGGATCGTTCGGCATCAAAACACTCGAGCCCAAGTGGATTACAGGTCGTCAGATTGAGGCAGCCCGTGTAGCGGTGACACGTTACATGCAGCGTCAAGGTCAGATCTGGATTCGCATCTTCCCGGATAAGCCAATCACAAAGAAGCCGGCGGAGGTACGTATGGGTAAAGGTAAAGGTAACCCTGAAGGATATGTGGCACCCGTTACTCCGGGCCGTATCCTTATCGAAGTGGAGGGCGTAAGCTACGACGTAGCAAAAGAGGCGCTCCGCCTTGCAGCCCAGAAGCTTCCTGTGATCACAAAGTTTGTGGTTCGCCGCGACTATGATCCCAGCCAGAACGTATAATCATTCAAGAGAATACAAACGATATGAAAAAGGAAGAAATCAAGGAATTAAGCATTCAGGAACTGCGTGCCCAGATAGAGGCAAGCGAGAAGGCTTATCGTGAATTGAAAGTAGCGCACGCGATATCTCCCATCGACAATCCCTCAAAGATCACAAAAGACCGCAGAGAGATTGCCCGCATGAAGACTGTGTTGCGCCAGAAGGAACTTGCTGCCAAGGCAGAGACTTCCGAAGTAAACAACTGATCCCAAAAAGTATTTGAAGAAAAATGGAAGAAAAACGTCATTTAAGAAAAGAAAGAATTGGGGTTGTTTCAAGCAACAAATGTGACAAGACCATCACGGTCGAGATCAAGTGGAAAGAGAAGCACCCGATCTATGGAAAGTTTGTCAACAAGACAAAGAAGTATCATGCTCACGATGAGAACAACGAGTGTTCGGTAGGCGATACAGTACGTCTGATGGAAACCCGTCCGTTGAGCAAGACAAAGAGATGGAGACTTGTGGAAATCATTGAAAAAGTTAAGTAATTATGATACAGACTGAATCACGTCTTACAGTAGCAGACAACAGCGGAGCTAAGGAAGCTCTCTGTATTCATGTGCTCGGCGGCACAGGTCGTCGTTACGCTTCAGTGGGCGATATCATCGTTGTCACTGTAAAGAGCACAATCCCCTCTTCAGATGTGAAGAAAGGAACAGTATCAAAGGCAGTAGTCGTACGCACAAAGAAGGAAATCCGTCGTCCTGACGGCAGCTACATCCGCTTTGACGACAATGCATGTGTATTGCTTAACAATGCAGGTGAAATCCGCGGCACCCGTATCTTTGGTCCTGTTGCACGTGAACTCCGTGCTACCAACATGAAGATTGTTTCATTAGCACCGGAGGTACTTTAAAGTCAAAATTCAAAAACAAGAAGAAAAATGGCAAAATTCCATATAAAGAAGGGTGACACTGTCTATGTCAATGCCGGCGACGACAAGGGCAAGACAGGACGTGTGCTCGAGGTGCAGGTCAGCAAACAGCGTGCACTCGTGGAGGGTATCAATATAGTCTCCAAGAGCATGAAGCCCAATGCAAAATATCCTCAGGGAGGAATCGTGAAAATGGAGGCGCCTGTCCACATTTCCAATCTTAATGTGGTAGACCCCAAGACCGGAAAGCCTACTCGTATCGGACGCAGGCGTGATGAATCCGGCAAACTGGTACGTTATTCTAAGAAATCAGGAGAGGAGATTAAGTAATGAGCGAGACAACACTTGGTAAAGACTATAAGGAAAGAATAGTGCCGGAACTCCAGAAAGAGTTCAACTATTCAAGTGTGATGCAGGTTCCACGCCTTGAGAAGATAGTAATCAATCAGGGTCTGGGAGCAGCCACTCAGGATAAGAAACTTATCGAGACAGCCATCAACGAGCTGACAGCCATCACAGGTCAGAAAGCTGTGCCGACCCTCTCAAAGAAGGATATCTCCAACTTCAAGCTCCGTAAGAAAATGCCTATCGGCGCTATGGTGACATTGAGAAGAGAGAAGATGTATGAATTCCTGGAGAGATTGGTAAAGGTGGCGCTTCCCCGAATCCGCGACTTCAAGGGTATCAACTCAAAGCTCGACGGCAGAGGTAACTACACACTCGGCGTGACTGAGCAGATTATTTTCCCAGAGATCAACATTGATAACGTACCGAAGCTTCAGGGTATGAACATCACATTTGTGACATCAGCGCCTACAGATGAAGAGGGTTTCGCTCTTCTTAAGAAATTCGGTCTTCCCTTCAAACACGAAAAATAAGAGCTATGGCAAAAGAATCAATGAAGGCCCGTGAGGTGAAACGCCAGAAGCTGGTAGAGAAATATGCAGCTAAGAAGGCAGCTTTAAAGAAGGCAGCCCTCGCAGATGCAGAAGGCAACATCGATTACGAAGCGCTTACCAAACTACAGAAGCTTCCGAAGAATGCTTCCAAAGTGCGTCTTCACAACAGATGTGTCATCACCGGCCGTCCAAAAG
>JAIDPA010000126.1 GCA_029062985.1 Muribaculaceae bacterium | reverse complement strand
AAGGTGATAAAGGTACGATGAAAATTGTTAACTTTGCAGCCGAATTGAATGCAGAAGTGGATTCAATGATAAAATAAACAAAAATAAACCTAAGCTGCTTAAAAATTCCAAGCAAAACTGAATGGAGAAAAAACCTCAATTTTCCGGTCCGCGCCGTCCCGCCGGTCCCCCGCGTCCTCCACGTCCTGCCGGCGCATCGCCTCAGGCACCCCGTAATGGCAAACGCGGTAACGATCGTAACAGCAAGGATCCGTATGTGATTAATGAATACATCAGAGCCAGAGAAGTGCGTCTGGTGGGCGATAATGTCGAACAAGGCATCTATCCTATTGATAAGGCTCTGCGTCTTGCAGAAAAGATGGAGCTTGATCTGATAGAAATATCGCCTAATGCAGAGCCGCCTGTATGTAGGATACTGGATTATCAGAAATTCCTCTATCAGCAGAAAAAGCGCCAGAAGGAACAAAAGCAGAAAGCTGCAAAAGTTGTAGTTAAGGAGATTCGATTTGGTCCACAGACCGATGATCATGATTATAACTTTAAACTTAAGCATGCGATAGGCTTCCTGAAGGAAGGTTCAAAAGTAAAGGCTTATGTCTTCTTCCGCGGACGTTCAATTCTTTTCAAGGAACAAGGTGAAGTCTTATTGCTTCGTTTTGCAAATGACCTTGAAGAATATGGAAAAGTGGAAATGATGCCAGTTCTGGAGGGAAAACGCATGATTATCATGATTTCTCCGTTGAAGGCTGCTCCTAAGAAGGAGAAAGAACCAAGAGAGCCTAAGGGAGGAAAAGAGCAAGTAAATAAGGAAAATAAATCCGGAGATGCAGATGCGTCAAAGGATGATGAATAAAAATTGACAGAGACCGTAGGCACAACGTGCCGAGGTGAATTTTCAAACAACTAAATTTTTACAAAATGCCAAAGGTAAAAACCAATGCTGCCGCAAAGAAGCGTTTTGCTCTCACCGGCACAGGGAAGATTAAGAGAAAACATGCTTATCACAGTCACATCCTGACTAAGAAATCTAAGAAGCGTAAGAGAAATCTTGACCATACTACACTCGTAGATGGTGCAAACGAAAAACAGGTTCGCGAGCTTCTGAATCTCCGCTAATCGAAGGGGGAGGAGTAAATCTTAGTGATTAGTTTTCTCAAATCATTTTTATCATTCATTTTATTAACCGAATGTCCAGCCTAAAGAGCAATATTAATTGCCGCTGACATTCAAAAAAACTGAAAAAAATGCCAAGATCAGTCAATCATGTTGCCTCCAGGGCAAAAAGAAAGAAAATACTCAAACTGACACGTGGTTACTACGGAAGCCGTCGTAATGTCTGGACAGTTGCCAAGAATACTTGGGAAAAGGGTTTAACTTATGCTTATCGTGATCGTAAGCAGAAGAAGCGTAATTTCCGTGCTCTATGGATCCAGAGAATCAATGCAGCAGCGCGCATGGAAGATCTCTCATATTCTAAGTTGATGGGTCTTATCCACAAAGCTGGTATTGAAATCAACCGTAAGGTTCTCGCTGACCTCGCTATGAACAATCCTGAGGCTTTCAAGGCTATTGTTGACAAGGTTAAGTAAATTCATCTTTCATAAAAATAGAAAAGGAATGAAGTCTGACTTCATTCCTTTTCTATTTTTATGAAATTATTTATTATAAAAGTATTATATTATTTCTCAATATTGTATCCTTGTGCTTTAAGATAATCGAGAATTCTATATTCCATAGCGTGGCGATAATAATCAAGGATATGCGCTACCCAATCGTTAGTGCTTGTTCCTCCTGCTCTTGTGGCGTTGTATTGCTTTACAACCTCATCATATTTGTCGAGATTCTCAACCAGTTCATCCGTATTCTGACAATAACAGTTTTTGAAGAAAACGGTTTCGTTTGGTTGTTTGGGTTTTAAATCAGGATGTTCTCTTGGAATTCCCAATGCGAGACCACAAACTACAAATACTCCTTTAGGCAATTTCAGGAGTTCGGCTACTTTTGCAGGGTCAACTGTTCTCAAGTATCCTACGCAATTACTTCCAAGTCCGGCTGCCTGTGCAGCTACCACAGCGCTCATCATAGCTAAAGATGCGTCAATAATACCGATAATGACACCATCCATAGTGTTTGTGAAAGGAGGCACATCTATTCCCTTTTTCTTTGCGAGAAGTGTGATCTTATTATAATCGGAGCAGAAAATTAGAAGCCGGTTACATGTCTTTAGTTGCTTTTGATTTGTGAGAGCATAAAGTTTTTCCTTCAGCTCCTGATCATCAATGTCAATGACAGAAAATTGCTGACCATTATAGCTTGTAGGTGTATTCCTTATAGCATCAAAAATGAAGTTCATAGTCTCTTCAGGAATTTGTTCACGTTCGTAACGACGAACACTTGTACGCTCCAAAAGTGTTTTCTCAACTGATTCCATAATTTTAAAATAATTAATATGAGAAATTAAAAAATAATAAGCCGATGAAATGGAAAACCAAATCATCGGCTAATATAAGGCCACATCAAAGGAATTTGTGATGAAACTCCGAATGACAGGATTTGAGTGCCACCAATTCTTTGTAATCCGCCTGTGCTTAAAAAGCAACACCAAAATGGTGTGGGGCCCGCCATTAAAAAGGCAGCTTGCCTCGGTATTTCATATATGTTTGATGAGTTTCCCAAATATAGCTTTGATGTGGTATAGGGTTGGAAGAACCAATTTGATTCTTATCTCATCCTTTATTT
>JAIDPA010000125.1 GCA_029062985.1 Muribaculaceae bacterium | reverse complement strand
TGAGATTAAAGAGTTTACCCAGCGTAACGAACAGCTATCAACCCAATACACTCAGGCAACCAATCAAAATGCCGAGCTGACCCAGACCGTGAAACTGGCAAAAAAACTGAATATCACGGGTCTCTCTTTCGTTGCATACAATAAGAAAGGTAAAGTCGAGAAGAACATCACAAAGGCTAAACAGCTTGCTATAAGCTTTATCGTAAGCCCAAACAATACAGCCACACCGGGTATGAAAGATTTCTATGTAAGAATTCTGACTCCGGAAGGTTCGCTGCTCAGCGGAGGAGGCACATTCCAGATGGACGGGCAGAATGTCCCTGCCTCAGCCCACCGTCAAATGGAATATGCCAACGAAGAGATGAGCGTTTCTATTTATTGGGATGTAAACACGACCCTGACGCCGGGTGATTACACGGTTGAAGTATTTGCTGACGGCTATCGCCTTGCATCACGCCATTTCACGATGAAAAAGTGAGTTAGGTGATTGGGGGATTAGGGGATTGGAGGATTAGGGAATTAGGGGATTAAAAAAAGCTTCCGGGGTGTCCGGAAGCTTTTTTATTGGATATTAATCTCTTGTGAGATTCTTTGAAGATTGGAAGGCGCAAGATGAGTCTTATAAATCTTATAAGATTTATTATTATTGAGCCTTGAGCCTCGAGCCTTGAGCCTTGAGCCTCGGGCCTTTAGCCTTAACAGGATTATTTTACAACTACCTTCACGCTCTTGCTGCCGCAGCGCACTACGTACAGACCGCCTGCTACACTTACATTTCCGTCTTCCGCAAGAGTGGCTACCTTGCGTCCGTCAAGGCTATAGACAGTTGCCGGCATTGTGGCATTTACAACTACAATTTCTCCAACACCGCCGTAAATGCGTACCTGACCCTCGACATCAGCTTCAATTCCCTTCACCTCTACCACATCTTTCGTGCCAATGACTACGTAACAGTTGGCAGGGACAGTCACTGACTTGGCAGCTGCATCAAATACAGGCTCAGAATCGTATGACTTGGAAAGAATCTGATAGGCATCATTATTACTCTTGGCAAATTCCACCTTGAAAGTCTTAGTGCCGGTTATATTCGGATTGATGATGGTGTAAAGTTCCTTATCGCCTTTCTTTGAGGTCATGAATCTACCGTTTGACCAGTCAGCCACAGCACATTTCTCAGTGAATTCTGCATCTTCTGCAAAGAGATCTGCATTACCATTACGGATGGAGATGAGCTCGCAATAAGAATCATAGAGTCCTTTATGGTTGGGTTTATCAAGAAGAGCCCAGTTTACGATCTTATTGTCGGTATTGTTGCCACCGTCCTTATTCTTTGTGGATTGAGCATTACCGAGTTCAGAGAACTGCCATATCATGTGAGCACCCGGAGCAAGAATCATCTGAGCTGCTGCCGAGCCGATTCGCTGCATTGAAACTTTCTCATTTCCTTTCACTCCATTTGCACCATACATGTCCTGCTTGTAGGCAAGCCGCTCCTCGTCATGACTTTCGAGATAAGATACTGTGGAGCCCCAATCACGACTATCATTCGGAGCATACATGCGATTAAGATTTGAGTCGGAAGAATAGCCCATCGCATACTGACAGCCTGCGGTATTGATGTTAGCCCAGTTAAGCTCGCCATCCTTAGCCATAGCGTTTTCTTCTTTGGCAGTAGCAAGGTTCTCATTGATAAAATAAGCGTTCTCGTTGACCTGTTTCACAACACCGTGAAGCACCATCATACGGTCAACACGGCTCTGGTTATATTGGTTTGTGCCGCTATCTCCACTATTGGGATAAGAGTCGTTGTTGCCCAGACCCTTTACGAGGTCAAAACGGAAACCGTCAAATTTATATTCCTCCATCCAATAACGGAGCACATCATGCCACTGTTCCTGCACCATAGCGTAACCCTGATTCCAGTCGTTGAGCACGCTGTAGGCGTGTGGAGCTGTCTTATTATAGAAAGGATTGCTGCCTACCTCATACATCTGATACCAGGGGTGGAGTCCGTCACTCTGATTGAACACCATGTCAAGAATAACAGCCATGCCGTTCTGGTGGCAGATATCGATAAATTCCTTATAATCGTCGGGAGTGCCGTAAGCCTTGTCAATTGCGAAGTAGAAATTAGGGTTGTAGCCCCATGAAAGATTGCCGTTGAATTCCATAATAGGAAGCAGCTCAATTGCATTTACACCCAGAGTCTTCAGATACGGAATCTTCTCGATTGCCTTGCGCACTGTGCCGTTGCCGTCAGCCTTACCTTCGGTGCCGGTGAAATCACGGAACAGAAGCTCATATATAATCAGGTCGGAGGGTTTCACACCCTTGAAATCCTTGACTTTCCAGTTATAGTCATTGATATTGCCCTGGTAAACAGCCAGAGGCACACCGTCAATCACGTCAAAAGGATATTGCGGAAGGTTAGGATACACGTCTGTGAGAATCCATTTATCATTCCAAGGATCCATGACGAGGCGTGCATACGGGTCGCCTACCTTTATAGTGCCGTCTACTATGAAGTAATATCCATATTGCTTAGTGTTGTCCAGACCCTTTATAGTGACCCAGAAATAACGTCCGTTAGCGCCGTCAGTATAGCTCATCACCTGGTCGTTAGTGAGTTTATAGTCGTTCCACGCACCTACAATCATTACGTTCTCCTTGAGGGGAGCGCCGAGACAGAATGTAACGCTGCCGTCAGCATTCTTTACCGGTCCCATTTTGGGAGTGCCGCCGGGATAGGCAGCCTGCGCAGAAGATTTCACATAGCAGAATGAAGAAGTGGTGGAGACTGTCTCACTGCCTGCAGTTGCCTTTGCCTCAACTGTATAATCGCCTACTTCGGGGAAAGTGTAATCAACGCTGAGCTCTGTCTGATTTGCAGCTTCTCCGATCTGCTTGCCGTTGACACTCAGAGTTATGTTGGCAGCCTGAGTCGTGCCCACCTTAAATGTGGTCTTGGTGTTGGCAGCCATTATCAGAGAAGGAGAGGATGAAAGAAGAGATATCTGCAGACCAGCATCTACCACATCGAGGAATATATCGGCATTCCCCTCCCCTTTTCCTTCTTTCTTATTATCGCCTGTACGGAAAACGAAAGCAAGCTTTTTGATCTGAACGTTAGGATCAGTAATGCCGTAATATTCGCGGATATCCCCGATATAGAGTTTCCAGAGATTCTCGCTCACGTAAGTAAGCTGATATTTCTGTTCATTTGTACCCCATTTCGGAGCGTTGACCCAGTCTTGTCCGTCGCTGAGACACACACCGGTGTGTGCGTAGACTGCTGCGGTAGCGGGTAGATTCATCATCCCCTTGTTGCCTTGATCGGCATGGAAATAGATTGTTACGTTCTTTGAATCCTCCTGCAACGGTGAGGGTTCGGAAGTCACCACCTGAGCAGATATTCCCAGAGCGGTTGCTACCATAAGAAGTAGCGTCATCAGGTAAGTTTTCACCATGTTGTTAATTATTAGATATTAGATATTTAGTGTGTTTAAGGCTTTAGGCGCGAGGCTCAAGGCTCGAGTCTAAAGGCTCGAGGCGTTAGGCCTGAAGCGTTAGGTTAACTTTCTTCGTCAGGAACGTAGGTTTCTTCGCGCATGTGAGTGTATTCCTCCCAGTCAGCATCTTCTTCCGCCTCAATCACGATAGGGATTGTCGGCAGAGATTCAAGAGCCTTATTAAATACTAATGAAAAGATTTTGAGATTTTTCGTATAGAAAACCCAATCTCTACATCCGTCGCCGGTATAAATACCGGTCATGACTGCCACCTTGTCTTTCTTGAGAGCATCCTGCAAGGCATCTGTCACTTCCTCCATTAGCCGGGCATCCTCCTCTTCGGGCATTCCGTCAGGAAGCGGATTATATTTCCAGGAAACGTCTATCCTATAGATATATTTACCGCTTTCGCGGAATTTATCAATTCCGTCATGCCCTGTGACTATAATAGTTTTCCCGGATTCCCCTTCAGCGGGATACGACCACCACTTTTCCATAAAATTTTCAATTTATTGTGATGAGGCTTGCTCCGAAGCCATATTCGCGGAATGACGCATCCTGAATCTCAGCCTTCGGGAACTCCTTACGGAGCAATTCGAGAACAGCTTTGCGGAGAACACCCTCCCCTTTGCCATGAATGAAGACAATCTTCTGACCTATTCTCTGACTGTGAGCCTTCATGGTCTTTCTTACAGTGTCAAGCTGAAGTTCGAGCATATCTTTCGGTTCCATTCCGACAATCGTATCGGTCAGTTCTCCGATATGAAGGTCTACTTCAATCAGAGGAAGCAGCTTATGCGGATTATCCGCAGGATTATCTTTCCTTTTCTTTCCGGCGTTCTTGTCAGAATTATATTTCTTCGTCAATTCCTCAATAGACGTTTTGTCAGCCTTATCACCCTTCAGGGCTGAGGTCAGCACGGCAGCATTCACTTCGAGCGGTTTTACGGCTACACCGTCTTTAACCAAAGGAATCTCTATGACAGCATTCTCAAAATATACTCCCGGACGGAAACAATGGAATTTATGGAACTTGGTCAGATCAAGTTTTCTCATGACGCTTACCGGCGCCTGGAGAGAAAAAATCTTATCTTTCTTGAAAGCTAAACATTGGAACACAATCTTATCATATTTGGGAAGCTCCTCATGAGTCAGATTCGCGATGTCGAGCAATTCGTTAGGAGGAATAGTACCACCGTTAACAACGGTCCAGCCTCTTTCCTCCTCAGCACGACGCAAGAATGTGAATTCAAGCTGATAGTTTGAATCATTCACAATTACAGCCGTAAAGCGTGATTTGTCAAGATTCTTAACATCGGAAGGTTCAAATGCCAGTGCTATATTCAGACGGTCGCCATATTCAGTCTCCTCGACCGGGAGAGCAGGTTGTGGTTTGGACAATTCCTCCTCTTTTTTTGAAGGTTTTGGTGCCGGTGCCTGCTTCTTACCTTCGTCGAAAGCTTCCTGGTCAAACATCAGACGCGAACCTTTCTGTGCCGGTTCATGTCCTGCCGGAAGCACGACCACCAATTCCTTCAAGAGAATCGGTGTTTCAAACCCGTCGTCGTCAACGTAGGCAATCTTTCCCTCTATTTTGGTAATCTTCCCTCCACCTGTGGAGTTAAGAAAACGAACTGTATCTCCTATTTTTGCCATTTTTACTTATCAAGTTCATAATTTTGGTAGGTTTTCCTGAAATTCTTCGTCCACTTTCTTCTCTTTTGCTTCGTAAGCATCCACTATACGCTGCACGAGAGGATGTCTGACAATATCTTTCTTCCCATATTCGATAATGCCTATACCGTCGACTCCCCGCAAAATCTTCAATGCCTGAAGCAGCCCGCTCTGCACTGTCCTTGGAAGGTCAATCTGTGTGGCGTCGCCCGTGATAATCATTCGGCTGTTGACCCCTAATCGAGTCAGGAACATCTTCATCTGATGTTTGGTGGTGTTCTGCGCTTCATCAAGGATGATTACAGCGTCATTGAGTGTTCTTCCGCGCATAAAGGCAAGAGGAGCAATCTGTATGGTGTCGTTTTCCATATATTCCTTAAGCTTGACCTGCGGAATCATATCCTCCAGGGCATCATACAGAGGACGCAGGTAAGGGTCAATCTTATCCTTCATATCTCCCGGTAAGAAACCGAGTTTCTCACCTGCCTCCACAGCGGGACGTGAAAGGATAATCCTCTTGCAGGTCTTATTTTTCAAGGCTGCCACCGCCAATGCGATAGCGATGTAGGTTTTTCCTGTGCCGGCTGGTCCTAAGGCAAAAGTAAGGTCATTTTGGGAGAAACTTCTCACCATCTTCGCCTGATTGGCATTCCTTGGAGAGATAGGGCGTCCCGACTGACCGAATATAATCACACCCTCGGCATTTACAGGTTTAGGAGGCTCACCCTTGATGATATCAATTATGACCTCTTCGGAGAGTTTATTATATGTCGCGGCATAATTCTCGATAGTCTTTATCTTTTTTTCAAATTCTGCCGTCTCTCCCTCTTCACCAATCACTTTGATGACATTTCCACGCGCAGCCATACGCAATTTGGGAAACAAATTGCGTATCAAGCTGATATTATTATTATTCACCCCATAAAAAGTCTGGGGATCAACCTTATCTATTATGACTATTCTTTCGTTCATAGTTTTGGTGGATTAGGGGATTGGGAGATTGGGGGATTGGGTATCAGGTAACTTAATAAGAGAATCTTGATGGAATTTATTTTTTTCTCTATTAAGTCTATAACTTATCATTCTATTTATCATTTTCCCAATTTCCTCTATCAAAAGATTAATAGAATTTATACTCGAAGGCAACCCATAACCAAGGCGAGAACAAATTTCAATTTGAGTGGCTAATTCATATAATGATCCACGTGAGAACGACAAGAACTTTAAGAAATCTTTATTCGTATATCTTCCGTTACCTTCAGCAATATTTGATGGAATAGATATGGCAGCTCGTCTCATTTGATCGGATAGAGCATAGGTTTCCTCTTTAGGAAACAACTTGACTAACCCATAGATTTCTTCAACTAAATCCAAAGATCTTTGCCAAATCCGTAACTCTTTATAACTCTTATTATCCATTCAAATTAATATTTAGTTTAATACTCCCCCATCACCTAATCACCCAATCACCTAATCAACCCAATTCCCCAATCACCCTACACTTCCTTCCAGAGTAATTTGCAGGAGTTTCTGGGCTTCTACGGCGAATTCCATGGGGAGTTTGTTCATCACTTCCTTGGCATAGCCGTTTACGATGAGCGCTACAGCTTCTTCCGTAGGGATTCCTCTCTGACGGCAATAGAAGAGTTGCTCTTCGTTAATCTTCGATGTGGTCGCCTCATGCTCTATGGTGCTTGTGGAGTTTCTGACATCAATATAGGGGAAGGTATGTGCCCCACATTGATTACCCATAAGCAAAGAATCACACTGTGTGTAGTTTCTGCAATCAGAAGCCTTCTCCACCACTTTTACCAGTCCACGGTAAGAGTTCTGGCTTTTCCCTGCCGAAATACCCTTACTTACAATAGTGCTTCTCGAACGTTTGCCGAGATGAATCATCTTGGTGCCCGTATCTGCCTGTTGGTAATTGTTGGTGACGGCTACAGAATAAAACTCGCCGACACTGTCATCCCCTTTAAGGATACAGGAAGGATATTTCCAGGTTATAGCCGATCCGGTCTCCACCTGTGTCCACGAAATCTTGGAGCGATGACCTCTGCAAAGTCCGCGTTTGGTCACAAAATTATAGATACCACCTTTTCCATCCTTGTCACCGGCATACCAGTTCTGCACCGTGCTATACTTCACTTCACTTCTCTCTTCGCAAATGATTTCAACAATTGCTGCATGAAGTTGATTCTCATCACGCATAGGTGCCGTACATCCCTCAAGATAGCTGACGTAAGCATCATCATCACACACTATCAGGGTGCGTTCAAACTGACCTGTGCCGGAAGCATTGATTCGGAAATAGGTGCTTAGCTCCATCGGGCAACTCACACCCTTAGGTATATACACAAAGGAACCATCGGAGAAAACTGCTGAATTAAGGGCAGCGAAAAAGTTATCACGATAGCCTACGACTGTTCCCAGATATTTCTTCACCAGATCCGGATAATCCTTCACAGCCTCGGAGAAGGAACAGAATATCACGCCCAGTTCGGCAAGTTTCTCCCTGTGTGTAGTCTTGACGCTCACAGAATCCATGACCGCATCCACAGCCACTCCGGCGAGCTGTTTCTGTTCCTCAAGGGAAATTCCGAGTTTATTGAAGGTCTTCACCAATTCCGGGTCAACCTCATCCATACTCTTTTTCAATTCCTTTTTCTTAGGAGCAGCATAATAGGATATAGCCTGAAAATCAATCGCAGGGATATTCAGATGTGCCCAGTCAGGCATCGGGAGCGTTAGCCAATAGCGATAAGCCTTCAGACGGAAGTCAAGTAGCCACTCAGGCTCACCTTTGACTTTAGAAATGAACCTTATGACATCTTCATTCAGACCCGGAGGAACAATCTCCGTGTCGATATCGCTTGTAAACCCATATTTATACTCAGAGGATGTAGCCTCCTGAATAACCTTCTCACTATCGGTTTTAGCCGCTGCGAGCTGCTCTATTTTTTCCTGCCTTCCGGCGTCATTAATTTCCTCTTTCATACTTTATAAAACAAACGCATTGCCTATGAAGTTGAATGATTGATTATTTTCACTGTTCTTCTCCGGCAAGCTTTCATTTATCTTACAAAAATAGTTAAATATATTGAGAATCGAAAATGAATTTTTATTATCTTTGCGAAAATATTTGTTATGAGTAAAAAAGAGAAAATGATAGCTCGTCTTTTGAATAGACCGAAGGATTTTTCTTATGCTGAAATGAGAACTCTTTTATCTCTTTTGGGTTTTGAAGAAAGAAATAAAGGTAGAACCTCAGGCTCAAGGGTAGAGTTTATAAAAGATGATGCATCTATATTATTACACAAACCGCATCCTGATGGAATTCTTAAAAGTTATCAGTTAAAGCAGATTATTTCAATTCTTGAATCATTAGATTTATTATAATTATGGGATATTTAAAATACAAAGGATATACTGGTTCTGTTGAATTTAGTGAAGAAGATGATTGCCTTTTTGGTCAGGTTCAAGGTCTCAAAAACAATCTGATTTCTTATGAGGGTTCAACTATAGAAGAACTTAGAAATGATTTTGAAGAGTCAATTAACTGCTATCTTGAAAGTTGTGCTTCCAGGAATATTGAACCTGAAGTACCTTTTAATGGTAATTTTATGATAAAAATGTCGACAGATCTGCATAGGAGATTAGCACAGATGGCTGAATCTACAGGCATAACTATAAATGAATTAATAACTAAAGCTATTTCCAATGAACTGAATCACTGCTATTAGTCATCACAATGGCTAAGTTATATGATCAGAGATTCTGTGAAGACTTATTAAAAGGAAGGATTCGTAATAATACGCACCCTTCCTTTTTCTTATTCTTTATTGGTAATACCTTATTCTTTGAATCCCGATAGCTTATCAAGCCAGTATTTTCTGACATCTTTCCAATTATAGTAAGGACCGGAGACAGCGTTTCCTGGCATTGCCACTTCCCTCTCATTTATCATTGCCTTCACGAGAATATCATCTGGATTTCCATTATCCTTCCGATAGAAAACGAGCTGGAAATTTCCTGCCATCGGGATAATGTCGTAATCTCTCCAGCCAAGACTGTCAAGAGTTTCAAGGTCGTTGATTTCCTGACCGTATTCGCCCAGTTCCATAAGGACAATGGCGTTAAGCAGAATGCCGTCATGTCCGTAGCGGAGATTTGCCGAAGGTTTTGCCGACACGGAAGCAGAATCGGTGCGGTCAATGATTCGCCTGAGTAAATTCCGCTGCACGTATGGCATACGATGTTTTGTCAGTTCGGTATCACCTCCGTGAATAAACCAGAAAGCATTTCCTCCCTGCCAAATCTCTTTCAATTCATCATTTGTGAATACCTCCTCAAGCAGCCAGGGCTGTCCACTATGGCTTTGGGTGTTTGCAAGCACCCAATAAAGATAAGGCATAATACCGGGCGCCACACTGTCGGCAGCAAATTTTGGATCAGTCACCAGCCTGTTGAGATAACCGTTGCCGATGTCATGCTTCTCCTTGAAAGCCTTTACAGCGGTCTCTTCCGCCTTATCCTTTATGGGCCATGCCGGTTTGTCGTCATAATTCATAAACCACATATCGGCATAGCTTGCATCTTTTGTAGGTTTTACATCAGGAGCAATTTCCTTTATACCCTCGAGCGCATTCGCCATTGAAAGAATACAGCGGATTACGACTGTCGACTTTGCATCAATATCGGCATTACCATTGAAGATTTCAGGGTAGTTTCGAGCCATTCTCCTTCCGATAGCCTGATGCTGGAGGGCACCCTTGTCAGAGAGCTCACCCAGACGCTGATGAGAAGCCTGCTCAATCTCCCGGAGAACACGAAGGACAGAATCACCGAGTGGCGTCAGTTTGCCATTTCGCTCCGCACTCTCAAGACGCAAGACGGGAGTCAGGTAGTCATTTCCGCCGATGAGCCAGCGGGAGCCGTGCCTGCCGTAATGTTCAAGATGAAAAGGTTTATACCCCGCAGGGGGAGGAGTCTGTGCCGGAGGCTCATTTTCCACGTATGGATAAGCCATAAGATTGCCCGAAAGCTGATGAGAATCTGTCTCTTATACACAGAT
>JAIDPA010000124.1 GCA_029062985.1 Muribaculaceae bacterium | reverse complement strand
CCACTGTACTGACCGGAAAAGTAGTTCCCCGGGATGAAATCGACATAAAGCCGCAGATTTCCGGAATAATCAGTGAAATACTGGTTGAGGCAGGCGACCACGTGAACAACGGAGATATAATTGCAAAAATTAAGGTCATTCCGGAAGAAGCTCAGCTGTCGTCGGCAGAAAACAGAGTGGCAGTCGCTGAAATATCCCTCAATGAAGCCCGCCTCGCTTTCGAACGCACCAAAACCCTTTATGAAAAGAAATATGAAAGCAGGGAAAAATATGAGTCAGACCAGGCTACATACGAAAAAGCCAAACGTGAACTCGAACAGGCACGCGATCAGCTCACAATCGTGCGTGATGGTGTTTCGGCTGCTAACGCACAAGGTTCCAATACTTTAGTGAGAGCCACAGTGACAGGTATCGTTCTGGAAGTTCCCGTTAAGGTAGGTTCTTCCGTGATTCAGGCGAACACTTTCAACGATGGCACCACCATAGCAAAAGTAGCCGATATGACTGACCTGATTTTTAAAGGGAAAGTTGACGAAACTGAAGTTGACCTTCTCAAGGAAGGGATGTCGGTCAAAATATCTGTAGGGGCAATCGCAGGTTCAGAATATCCGGCTACTATTGAAAAAATCGCACCTATGGCAGCCGACGACAACGGCACCAATACATTTGAAGTGAAGGCTGCGTTGAGTGCAGGCGAAGCATCCAATCTTCGTGCAGGATATAGCGCAAATGCAAACGTCATACTCGAACGCTCCGAAAATGTATTGGCTGTGCCGGAAAGTGTTGTGGAGTATGAGGGCGATAAAGCCTTTGTCAATGTCCTTAAAGACTCGGTTCCAGCTCAGAAATTTGAAAGAATAGAATTCACTCCGGGTCTGTCAAACGGAATATATGTGGAAGTAAAATCCGGCAATATTAAGAAAGACACTCCTTTGAGAGGAAATGTCGATAAAAACGATAAATGATGAAACTCTTTAAAGTCCTTATATTATCTTCTCTCTTCGTAGCGGGGTGTATTCCTGCCCATTCCGAAGTCTGGACTCTTGACAGCTGCGTATCATACGCCACACGCCATAACGTCACGATACGCCAGCAGCAACTGAATGTCAGTCAGGGAGAATTGGCTATCACCGAGGCTAAAGACCGTTTCCTTCCTTCAATCGACGGAAGCGCCTCCCAGTCTTTTAATTTCGGACGCGGACTGACCGCTGAGAATACATACGCCAACCGCAACACCTCCAGCACACAATGGAACATCGGACTCAGTCTACCTTTGTTTCAGGGAATGTCGGAGTATAGCCGGCTGAAGATAGCCCGCCTATCGCTGACTCAATATCTCTATGAAGTGGAAGCCGCAAAGGAGAATCTCTCCCTGAATGTCATTGCCCAGTATCTTCAGGTGCTTTATTGTAAGGAAGTTGAGAAGACAGCGCAATCGCAGCTTGAGCTCTCCGCTTTCGAAGTGGAGCGTCAGAAAGCTCTCATTGAAGCCGGAAAAGTGGCAGAGGCAACGCTTTACGATCTTGAATCGGTAGCAGCTCAAGACAGGCTGCAGCTTATAACGGCGCAAAACGACACTCGCACAGCCTTGGTGAATCTTACAAATCTCCTGCAACTGAAGGAAATGGAGAATTTTGATGTCGCACCACTTGAGGAATCAGATCCCCCGTTGCCGGATCCGGAGGCAGTATATGCTTCCGCATTAGGCTCAAACGGCTCTATTCAAGGTGCCCGACAGGGAGTAGTCGTTGCCAACGAAAATATTTTCTACGCCAAGACAGGTTATATCCCCACCCTTAGTTTTAATGCCGGTTTAGGCTCAAGCTATTACACTGTTGCAGGTATGCCTAATCAAGGTTTCGGGGCTCAGATGCGTAATAATTTCTCAACGTATCTTGGATTCTCACTCAGGATACCGATTTTCGACGGTTTTAATACCCGCAACAGTATCCGGAGGGCAAAACTTCAGAAACTAAATGCCGACCTTCAGCTGGAACAACGCGAAATAGATCTTTATAAAGAAATCAGGCTTGCGTATTATCAGGCTTCCGGAGCAAGGGAACGCTTCCACACATCATCCGAAACTCTGGAGAAAGCACAGCTTTCATTTGACTCCACACGCGAGCGTTTCAATCTCGGAAGAGCAACCCAAGCCGACTACGAACAGGCAAAAAACAATCTCTTCAGAACTCAGATCAACCGTATTCAGGCTCTCTATGAATTTCTGATACGCAATAAAATCCTTCAGTTTTATTCCAAAGGCAGTTTATGAAAAACCGGCTGATAAAGGAAAAGCGGAGAAGTCGGTCAGACTTTTCCGCTTTTTCTTTATCAGCTCTATTTGAATACTTATAAATCAGAGAAGATTTTCGCGTTCAGTGATTTCGGCATCAGTCATTGTGTAGCCGCCGAGACTCCCCTCCTTTGCCTGAATACAGATATATGTCATAGGTTCTTCGGAAGTGCATTTGATATTACGGTCGCAATTAGTGGCAACTCTGATTACAGAACCCTCCGCAACATCGAAAACCTCATCGTTGACCTGAAATTTTCCCGCTCCGGAAAGCACTATATAATTCTCTTCATTCTCTTTATGAGAATGAAAAAACGGCACAGCCTGTCCTTGGGTCAACGTGCCGAATGAGATTTCGCATGAAGTGGCTCCGGTGGCATCCTTTACAAATTGCTTACCTTCAAAACTATGGAGATTGCCAACTGAAGCATGGGCAAATTTTTCGCCTTTGTTAAGTGTCTTTACTTCGTTCATTTTTCTATAATCTGAGATTGGTTTAAAAATTAGAAATTTGCATATTTCACTTCTGTCGCATAACTTTGCAACGGGAAGCTGCTTTCTTTTTTATACCACAAAGTTAATTAATATTTTTCAATATAACAATAAGTTACGAAAAGGAAAGCCACTTACTTCCAGGTAATCATTTTTGAAAATGAAGAAGTTAGAGTTAAAAGAAAATTTAGAAAAATATACGGGCATCGAAACTTGTCCGGTCAGAAACATAATCTCCCGCTTTTCAGGGAAATGGGCAATACTGATCTTATGCGTGCTCTCTGAAAACGATATGACGCGTTTCAAAGAGATCAGCAGGGCAATTCCGGATATTTCTCCCAAAGTGTTGAGTGAAACTCTCAGAAATCTTGAAGAAGGACATCTTATCTCAAGACATCTCTATGCCGAAGTGCCTCCGCGTACGGATTACTCACTCACAGCACTGGGAAAAAGCCTGATGCCACATATCTTCGGATTAATTAAATGGGCTGTGGATAATTATCAGAATCAGGCTATTCCTCCGGAACACTCCCCCGGATAAACCAATAAGTAGACGAAAGCGTTCTATGTGTAGGTTCAAGGCTCGAGGATTTTATGTCGAACCGGCGAAATCTTAAATTAAATATATTATGGAATACACAGAAGCTATTAAATCAAAACCGGTTGTAGTGGTTGAATTTTATGCCAACTGGTGTCCTCATTGCAGGAAAATGATGCCCGTCATGGATCAGATTAAGGAGCTCCTTGAAGGAAATGCGGATATCTACCAGCTTGATATCGATCTGAATGAAAAGCTTGCAGATGTTGAGGAAATCACCTCTACCCCTACGTTCATTATTTATAAAGACGGGAAAGAGGTATGGCGCGAGAGCGGCGAAATGGAGGGACAGTTCCTTCTTGATAAGATTCAGTCATTTCTCTAATTTCTTTCAGCAATGACTCAATCCAAACAGCCTCATAACGTCTTGGAAGACCTCCTGACAGAACTTGGCGTTCCTCACACGTATGACTATACTGCCCAACGTCTGTCAGGAATGGCTTTTCAAACCTGGTTCGGGCTTTCCAAGCTATTGAAGGAATATGGGGTCGGCGCAAAAGCTTATAACCTTTCTGATAAGAATGAGATTGCATCGCTGACTCCTCCTTTCATTGCAGACACAAAAGCGGGAGAAGTCATTGTCACTAAGATATCTCCTGATTACGTGTGCTATCTGACTCAGGGTGTTGAGGAAGAGGCAGCAAAAGATGAATTCCTTGAAGCCTGGAGCGGGAAAGTCATGCTTGTCTTTCCGACAAAAGACTCCATGGAGCCCGACTTCCATAAACATGAGCGTTTAGCCTTTTTAATGAAAGCAAAACGCTGGGTGCTCGCTGCATGTTTCATTTTCCTCTTCCTTTATCTCTTCATCGTCACCGGCTTATACAGGAGCGTATGGAATTATTTCCTTGCGGCAATCAATATAGGAGGGTTATATTTCACCTATCTGCTGGTGCAGAAATCACTCAAAATTCATAATCCTGCTGCCGACAGAGTGTGCGGAGTGCTCCAGGCAGGCGGATGCGACAGTATTCTTGAGACCAAAGCCTCTAAGTTCTTCGGTCTTTTCGGCTGGAGTGAAGTCGGGTTTACATATTTTTCAGTAAGTCTCATCACGATGCTGCTTCTCCCCTCCATGCTTCCTTGGCTGGCTTTATGCAACCTTTGCTGTCTTCCGTTTACAGTGTGGAGTATCTGGTATCAACGATTCCGTGCCCATAAATGGTGTACGCTTTGTGTATGCGTCCAGTGCTCATTATGGCTACTCTTCTTCAGCTATCTTTTCGGAGGATATATTCGTGAGGCATTCCCGATCTCATGGAATTTTGTAGCTCTGGGAGCAGGCTATTTAGGAGTTTTGCTTGGCATTAATGCTCTTATGCCATTGGTAGAAAACAAGACCTCAGAGGAGGGAGGTTCAGAATGAAAGAGATAAAAGAAATTCCTGCTCCGGAATTCAAATCAGCGAAAGAAATGACACCGCTTGAAATGAACAGCATACGTTTCGGAAAGAAACACACCGTTCTGACACCTCAAAAACTAAATGACGACAAATAAAGATGGGAAAAGAAAAGGAATTACTCTGGGGATTCATTGACAAAGAGGGCAACTTTATGGTTGAGCCTCGTTTTCATGGCGCACAAGATTTTCATGAAGGATTGGCAACCGTTAAGATTGACTATCAGCGGGGATATATCGGAAAGGATGGCGACTTCGTGATTGAGCCGCAGTATCAGGCTGCCGGAAAATTCAGCTACGGACTGGCACCTGTCATGACAGATGAAAAATGGGGATTCATCAGTAAAGACGGCAGCTACTCCATTCCTCGTGAATTTGAAAAAGCCGGGGAATTCAGTGAGGGATTAGCATACGTCGAAATAAACGGGCTTTATGGCTATATCAATCCTGAAGGAAAATATATCATTCAGCCATCGTTTGAGGCAGCTGAAGATTTCAGGGATGGAAAAGCACGTGTTTATAACGGCGGCAAATGGATATATATTGATGTTAAGGGAAATCCGGTTCCACCGGAAGAATCCACTGATATAAGTGTGCCTGTCTTCAGCGAAGGATTGGCAGTCAAAGAAGAAGGAGGAAAAGTAGGATTTGTAAATGAAAAAGGCGAATTTGTCATTCCACCCAAATTTTTTGATGCCGCACCTTTCAGGGAGGGTCTTGCCAGAGTTAAGACCACTCAGAACGGGAAATGGGGTTTTATAGATAAAAACGGGAAATATGCCTTCAAAAATAAATTCAAGCAGGCAGGCGATTTTTCCGAGGGTTTAGCCCGTGTGCTTTCCTTCAGAGAAGAAATGTAATGACGTCCCATCTCAGGAGGCTTTACCCTCTTAAACTCCAAAAATATTTCTAAGCGCAAACCAAAGGAAATACAGCACCACGTAAATTATGCAGGCCGTCGTGCCCCAGAAAAAATGATACACTCTGTCGTTTTTCCCTCTCCAGTATTTGCTGATAAGCACGCATCCCAGATAAGAGAAAGAAAAAATGACAAACCAATTGTATTTCAATGCGCTCCATAAATCGCCATGCATAAGCGCATGCAACGAGCGCTGAAGTCCGCAGGAAGGGCAATCCAGCCCCGTAAGCAACTTCACGGGGCACTTAGGAAAAAATCTTCCGTATTCGGCATCCGCCGGATCAATTGAGCCGTATACTCCAAGAATAAGAACCACTGCCGCCGTAACAGCGACAGTGATTCCTATTGACTTTTTTCTTTTTGAAGAAGCAATGTTTCGCTCAGGAAATTGCTCAGATTTCATAACCGACTCCGGCATCAGAAGCAGCTTTAAAGACAGCTGCCCAGAGGATAATACCAACAATAATGAATAAGGCACCCACAGCAGCTGTAATAATCGACCAGTTCTTGGCTTTTCTGGAAGCCTCGTAAGCTTCGCCCCACGCACCTGCATGGACGTAAGCATCAACTCTGGAAGCGTAAATAAGAGCTACAATCCCTGTCGGGAGAAAGCAGAAAAGGGTTGTAAGGATGGCTAAGACAAGATAGTTGGAGGGAGGCACCTGTGGAGGATACGGAGGCATGTTCTGATTTTCCATGTTATCAGTTTAGTTAATAATTAAAAAATTTGCATCTTGACAAGGGTTTTCCTTATCAAGATGCAAATTTAATGCAATTATAGGATAAAATCAAAATAAAATTTATAATTCTCCATATTTTTATCCATTATTTAGGATTGGGGTATGCGCTCACGCGGTTAGCTTGGTGTGAAAGAGCATGAGAGATTTTTTATTCATGTCCGGTCGCCTCTTCGAAAATCTCTACCGGAGTAAGAATTTCAAGAGCACGCGGACCGCGGCGTGTGCCTGTCAGATAAGCGAAACGGTCGTCATACTTCAAAAATCCGTCAGCGACAATCCTTCTCACAGCGTCTACAGAGTGTCTGCTGGAATAAAGACCTTGCTGGGCGGAAGCATAAGCGGTCACTCCATAGCTGAGAGCGAGCCAGCGCAAGACATTCTGATTATGGCAGACGGCGAATGTCGGTATGTTGCCTCGGAAAGAAGCAATGAAACGTGCAGAGACTCCTTTATAAGCATCTGTGAGGATAGCCTTCGTATTGAGCACGTTTTCCGACATCACTGCCTCATGAGCAAGGAATGAGGTGATGGCGCCATCTACCAGTGGCGGAACTTCCAATGCGTTTCTCAGTGAGCTCTCCACTTCTTTGGCAACTCTCGTCATGACACGCACTGCCTCAACCGGATATTTTCCGTAAGCTGTTTCTCCGGAAAGCATCATTGCGTCAGCACGCTGATAGACAGCGTTAGCGACGTCGGATATTTCTGCACGCGTCGGACGCGGATGCTCAATCATAGTGTGAAGCATCTGGGTTGCCACTATCACGGGCTTGTGTGCCGTAATACACTTATTGATCATCATCGCCTGGATGCCCGGTATTCTCTCGGCTGCGACTTCTATGCCGAGGTCGCCTCGGGCTACCATTATACCGTAGGATGCTTCAAGAATCTCCTCAAAATTATCAATACCTTCCTGATTTTCTATTTTTGAGATAATCTTTGTTTTTGCTCCATGCTCGTTCAGAATAGCCTGCACTTCCTTCACATCGGCAGCCGAACGCACAAATGAATGAGCAATAAAATCAACCCCAAGCTTAGCGGCATGTCCAATATTCACGCGGTCTCTTTCTGTTACGGCGGGCAAATCTACACTGACCCCGGGGAGATTGACACTTTTACGCGAACCCAATACGCCGTCATTCTCAGCGACTGCCTCTACGACTGAGCCATCAACCGATACGACCTTGAATGCCACTTCCCCATCATCAATAAGGATACGGTTGCCCGGTTTGAGCACCTCGCTTATCTTTGTATAAGTCAGATATATTTCTTCTGAAGATGTAATCCCTTCAGGATTTCCGATTATCTTTACATGTTTACCCGTAGAAAATTCTATAGGCTCTCCGTCAACTGTGACAGTAGTCCTGATTTCCGGACCTTTCGTGTCCATCATCACGGCTATTGATTCTGAAGCTTCCCTGACGTTTTCAACAATCTTTTTGAATCCTTCATAATCAAGATGGGCAGAATTCATTCTGACCACATTAAGCCCTGCTTCATAAAGAGCTTTTATAAACTCCACATCACACCTTTTATCAGATATGGTGGCAACTATTTTGGTAAACTTATTCATAAATATTCTGAATTCTGCTTAGTAGGGTTAAACGGGAGCATACCGGGTATACGCAAAATGATTGCCTTCCGGCTTTAGCTCTCTACGGTAATACGCTTCAAAATTACAAAAAATATTTCAAATCAGCAAAGAAGAGATTTTATCGTTGACACCAATAATTTTGAAGGCGTTACTTAATTGGCTGATTAAACGGAAATGACTATCTTTGCGATGTGTTAAAACGAAGTGGCTGACGCCCCTCTCTCCATACCTGAAGTCAGGCTGAACTTAAATTAATTATTTATGAATGCAAACGAACGTTTGAGCAGAGCCGGTCTGCTGCTTGGCGAAAAAAAGATGCGACTGATGTCTGAAATGCGTGTGATCGTGTTCGGTGTCGGAGGAGTTGGCTCATGGTGTGCGGAAAGTCTGGTGAGGTCAGGTTTCTTCCGCCTGACCATTGTCGACAATGACAGGGTCAGCGTTTCAAATATCAACCGCCAGCTGATGGCAACCACCCTGACCGTAGGAGAATTAAAAACCGAAGCCCTGCGGCGTCATCTCCTCAGCATTAATCCGGAAGCGACAATTGAAACCCGCAACGACATTTATTGCAGCCAGACAGCTGACTCATTCAATCTTGATGATTACGACATTATAATTGATTGCATAGACTCCCTTACTGACAAAGCGCTCCTTATAGAAAACGCCACACGCACAAAGGCACATTTCTATTCATCAATGGGAGCAGCCCTTAAGCTTGACCCCACACGTATAAAGGTGGCAGAATTCTGGAAAGTGCAGGGTTGTCCGTTGGCAAGGGCGTTGCGCACCAAATTTAAGAAAAGTAAAAAATTCCCGTCAAAAAAATTTCTTTGTGTTTATAGCGATGAACTCTTAGAGAATAAAGAGTGTTCAAAAGAAGAAATGTCAGAGAAAAATGATGACAGTCAGCTTATATCTTACGGCAGCACTCGTAAGGCACGCATTAACGGCTCTATCCATCACATCACGGCTATATTCGGTCTGACTCTTGCCGGGCTCGTGATAGAGGACATTCAACCATAAGAAATCTTTAAATTGAATCAATATGAAACCATCTTCATTTCCGAAAAGTATCGGTAGCGTGACGCTGTCAGTGGTTATGACGCTCTTGCTCTTGACGAGCTGTTCTGCTTCACGCCTCGATATGGGCTCGCTTTTAAGCGGAGCCGGTAAAGCTGTCCAGGCTATGACCATTTCTGATTCACAGATTCAGAGTTACGTGCATCAATACGTTGCATATTCCGATCAGAAAAATAAGGTAGCACCCGCTGACAGCAAATATGCTCAACGTCTGGCGCGACTCACTTCCGGACTGAAATCTGTAGATGGTGTGCCCCTCAACTTCAAAGTCTATATGACTGATGAAATCAATGCCTTTGCATGTGCTGACGGAAGTGTGAGAGTTTATTCCGGTCTTATGGACAGAATGACTGATGATGAAGTGCTCGGAGTCATCGGGCACGAAATAGGACATGTCGCTCATAAGGACACCAAGAATGCTTTTAAAAATTCTCTCCTTACCTCAGCTCTTCTCGATGGAGTAGCTTCCACCGGCTCAACGGCGGCGGCTTTGACAAATTCACAGCTCGGCAAACTCGGTGAAAGCCTTGTGAACGCCAAATTTTCCCAGAAGCAGGAAAGTAATGCGGATGATTATGGCTATGATTTCCTGAAAAGCAACGGGAAGAATCCATGGTCAATGGCAATGGCTTTCCAAAAACTCGGACAGCTTGAAAATTCTGCCTCTTCAAATGGACTTCAGCAAATGTTCTCCTCGCATCCCTCTACTACGAAACGTATCTCCCACATTGCTGAAAGATGCAGAAAAGAGGGAATTCAGCCTCCTGCAGGATGCACGTTGAAGTAGGTGATTGGGGGATTGGGTGAGTAGGTAATTTGGGGATTGGAAGATTGGGGGATTTTGAGGATCGCGAAAAATAAATCAAAGTTTTTAGGGAGAAGTGTAACAGTTCTCCCTTTGTTGTGTCTTAAATATAGGAACACGGGAATAAACCATTACCCCGATTTCCCAATCAAATATAAGGATCGACCCCAACTGATGAATGAATCTGAATTTAAAAAGAGAATAATGCCTCTTCGGACAACTCTCTATGCATTGGCTTTCGGAATACTCCGGAACGAGCACGATGCAGCGGATTGTCTTCAGGATACATTCACCAAACTTTGGGAATCGCGCAAACGTCTGGAAGGTGTGGATAATATCAGAAGCTACGCTATGACGGCTGTCAGGAATCTCGCCATTAATATGGTATCCCGCAAACGGACTGACCTCGATTATTTTGGCGATGCTCCTCCTGACATTGCCGACACTTCATCTTCTCCATCTTCAGAAATTGAAGAGGGCGACCGAATGAAAGAATTCGAAGCAATAATGCGGCATCTTCCTCCGGGACAAAGACAAGTGGTGGAGCTGAGCAGCATAAGCGGACTCTCCAACACTGAGATAAAGGAAGCAACCGGACTTACTGACGAAAATGTCAGGGTGCTTCTTTCTCGCGGACGAAAAAAGTTGAAAACGTTATTCTCTAAAAGCAGTCTCTTCTCAAAACAATGATCTCTTCTCAAAAATCAAACTTAAATATGAAAGAAAAATATTTTGATTTCGCATACATCAGGCAGCTCATTAACAAATTCTACGAAGGCACCATCACGCCCCGGGAACAGGATTTGCTGCTGACCACTGCCTCAGAAATTAAAGGTTCTCCCCCATTCAGTCTTCCGGAAGAGGCAGCTGATCTTGCCGTTGATCTGGAGATGCTTGCAGCTTTGCATGATTTTTCAGAATCCGGCTTTGGGGGTGCCGATATTCCTGTTCCGGATGATCTTGACTCCCGACTTGAAAGGCATATCGACCGACTGGCTTTGCAGGAGCGTATGTCCGCGCGTCGCTCTGTTTGGGGTAAAGTTGCGAAATGGACCACAGCGGCTGCCGTCGCCGGAGGTATCATTTTTGCCGGTTATCATTATTCCGTGCTGAATGATTCTTCGTCAAAACAGGATTCTGTCCTTCTTATTGCTAAGGTCACAGATAAGGAGGATAACGGTCAGAACAATTCCGTCTTCCGGGCAACCACACAAATTCAGACTCCTTCACAGATGGAAATGACGTATCCGGGAGAAAAGAGTAAAAGCTCTTCAGCAGCTTCTGAAGCGGCAATGATTAAAGCCCGGGCTGAAACCAAGAACGCAAACCCTACCATTCAGGAGATTCAGCAGCCGGAACTACCGTCAACAGAGACAGCGACCTCTGAATTAGAGGCTATGGAAGCATATTACCCTGTGAACGATGAGTACTTTGAAATTGAGAAAGTAACAGACCTGACGGCATCGGTCAATAAATCAGTAAAGCCGCAGAGAGAGGAATTTGCTGCAACTGCTTTCTCCAATGTCAACCCTGAAAAAACACTAAGGCTTCCCATGTCGGTGTTTAATGCAGGTGTGGAAAATGTGTTTGAATCCGTCTCAATGCTTTCAGAGACTTTATCCATGGCATTCTCTGCTCCCGATACGGATAACAAACCTAATGAACAACGCTCCAATGTTTCTACACAACCAATCTAAATCAAAAATTCAGCTATAATCATGAAGAAAACTTTATCCATATTTCTCGCTGTCTTAATAGGAATCCTGACAGCTGCTGCGGGAAAACCTGCAAAATATTTTGATTATCTCTCGTCAGCCCCGGGTTTTGACTATACTTACGTCTCTCCCTCCATGCTGAAGATGATGGGTAATAAGGTGGTCAACACCGACCTCAATATACGGGCAAGCGATATTTCTTCAATCGAAACTATCACTACCATGACCGAGGGCACAAATACTGACCTCTGGGAGAGCATACGCAAGCTTAAAAGCAAAATGAATCTGTCTACACTGACCACAAAAAAGCAGGATAACTACAGATATGATGTGCTGGCAAAGCTTTCGGGCGACGGAAAGTTTATCACAAAACTAATGGTCGTCACCCAAGACACAGGAGAGAATGTAACGGTGGTCTATATCGAAGGGAAGATTCCTCTTGATGACGTCTTTCTGCAATTATGACCCGCAGCATCCGGCAAATATTATCCTTGATTAATATCTTCACCCTGAAAGTATATCAGCATGCTTTCAGGGTGAAGTAATTTTAAATATCTGACATCATTTTTCTTTTAATTTTGGAAAAATTTACTTATCTTCGCACAATATTGCTAAGGAAAGTGTTTAAAGGATAAATAACACTGCTTTCCAATATCTTCACTCCGGTGTGCCTCTTTCCACTTGGTAGCCGCTATTTATCTGCCGGCTTCCTCTTTCCATCTAATGACACCGGAATCAAATTTTTTTAACCTCGAAACTTTTACAAAAGATGAAAAAGCAGCTTTCCCGTCTCCTGCTCGGAGGCACTTTAATACTCTTGGCGGCTTGTGCCGGCAAACCGAAACTCACAGTCAATCTTCCTGAAAAATTTGAAGGTCAGGAAGTAGAAATAATAAATTTCCTTGATTCCACAAAAATTGCCTCCGGCACAGTGACTAACGGAAACCTTCAGCTGGAAGTAGACGTGGATCAGCCTGTTTTTGCCTCCGTCATGATTGACGGACGCACCCGCGCTTTCTACGTGATTGAACCCGGAAATGCGACGGTGAATGATTCAACTTCGTCAGCAATCGGCACTCCCCTCAACGATCGTTTCGCCGGACTGATTTCCACTCTTGATTCAATTGAGAATCTTGACGATATGCCCCTCTATATAGATTATGTGGAGAAGAACTATAACGATAATAAGGACAATGCGCTCGGTTCTTATTTCGGAATCGAATGGCTCAAATATGCCGATATTGAGAAAGCTGACAGTATGCTTAAGACGGCTCCCGAAGCATTGAAGACTTCTCCCAAGACTGAGCATTATATCAAATTCGCGCGTCTCAGGGAGGCTACCTCTCCCGGCAAACAGTATATAGATTTTGATGGTGAGACTGCCGACGGAAAACCGCAGGCTTTTTCATCGCTCGTCAAACCGGGTGTGTATACTCTCGTAGATTTCTGGGCAAGCTGGTGTCCCTACTGTGTGAAGGAACTTCCCGAACTTGCATCTCTGCATGAGAAATGGAACGGAAAGGGTCTTGAAATAGTGGGAGTAGCTGTCAGAGACACTCCTGACGATACCAAAGGCGCAGTCAACAAACATGGAATCTCCTGGCAGGTGCTCTATAACACACAGCGCAAGCCTTACGAAATCTACGGCTTCTCAGGCATTCCGCATCATATCCTCATCGGTCCTGACGGCAAAATCGTAAGTCGTGGAGAGACTGTTGCCCAGATCAACACCCGTCTTGAGAAAGAACTGCTCAAACAAGAATAATAATATCATATTCACATAACTATGTCAAACACCGAAAAAACCTACGGCGACCAATCGCTAAATAAAATAATTGAAGATGCCATAAAGAACAACTGGGAAAGAATGGCTCTTTCCGATATGGGAGGTAAAAGTTATAAATTCTCAGAACTGGCAGAGTGCGTCAGCAAACTGCATATCCTCTTTGAAGCTGCCGGAGTCAAGACGGGAGATAAAGTGGCAATCTGCGGAAAAAATTCTGCCGACTGGGCAGCGGTGTTTGTAAGTTGTCTGACCTACGGCGCGGTGGCTGTGCCTATCCTGCATGAGTTTAAGCCCGAGAATATCCATAATCTGGTGGAACACAGCGAGGCTAAACTCCTGTTTGTGGATCATGCGATAATGAAGAATCTTGAGGAGGATAAGCTCAAGGGTCTGACGGCTGCTCTCTACCTGTCGGAGGAAGGGATTGCGTTCTCTCGCTCGAAACAGCTCTCCAAAGCAAGAGAAGATCTTAACGAACTTTTCGGAAAGAAATTCCCCAAAGAATTTTCACCCGAAGATATAAGCTATTACCGCGACAGTCCGGATGATCTGGCAGTGATAAATTATACTTCAGGTTCGACCGGCTCGCCAAAAGGCGTAATGCTCCCCTATCTCAGCATCTGGAGCAATATCCGATATTGCATTGATCACCTTCATTTCATGAAACCGGGCGACGGAATGATCAACATGCTCCCGTTGGGACACCTCTACGGAATGGTGATAGAGATGCTGCATCCGCTGGTGAAGGGATGCCATTGCTGCTTCCTCACAAAAGCACCCTCTCCCCGTGTGCTTCTCTCTGCCTTTGCGGAGGTAAGACCGAAACTGATTATCACAGTGCCTCTCGTGCTTGAGAAAATAATCAAGAGCAAGGTATTTCCCGAACTTGAAAAACCTCTCATGAAGTTCCTTCTCGCTATCCCGTTCGTCAACGACCGTATCTATGCTAAGGTTAAGGCTAAACTTGTGGAAGTTTTCGGAGGCGAGATTCAGGAGATAATTATCGGAGGCGCACCTCTGAATGCAGAAGTGGAAAAATTCCTTTACAGGATAAAATTCCCCATAACTGTGGGATACGGTATGACTGAGTGTGGTCCGCTGCTCACGTATGCCACTCCGGAGGAATCTCAGCCGCACACCGTAGGCAGGATTGTCGACCGTATGGAGGTGAAGATTGATTCTCCGGATCCGGTCAATGTGCCGGGCAATATCATGGTGAAAGGTGCCAACGTCATGAAAGGATATTATAAGAATGAGAAAGCAACTGCTGAAGTATTCCCAAATAACGACGGCTGGATGAACACCGGCGATATGGGCACAATTTCTCCTGACGGCTTCATAACCATCAGCGGGCGCTCAAAGACTATGATTTTAGGACCCTCCGGACAGAATATATATCCTGAGGAGATTGAGCAGAAAATCAATAATATGCCTTACGTGGAGGAATCGCTCGTGATTGATGACAACGGCAAGCTTGTCGCACTCATTTTCCCCAATTACGATGAGGCTAAGAAGAAAGGTCTTGACGATATGGCGTTGGATAAGCTTATGGAGGCAAATCTAAAAGGCGTAAATAAGGAGCTTGAATCTTTCAGCCGTATCAGCAACCATGAACTGGTGGATAAAGAGTTTGAAAAAACACCCAAGCGAAGCATCAAGCGTTTCCTCTATCAGAGATAAGGCAGATGAAAAATTTCCGGTTAAAGATTATTCCGAAAGAAATATGTTGAAAAACATATTTAAAT
>JAIDPA010000123.1 GCA_029062985.1 Muribaculaceae bacterium | reverse complement strand
CCGTAGTGACGCATTATCGCCTCAAAAATGATCCCAACGGGAATGGGGTGATTGTTGACCCTTCTGCTCGTCTCGAGGAAGAATTAATTGTCAGACCGACATCCGAGACAATAATCTGGGGCACTTATAAAAACTGGATTCACAGCTATCGTGATCTTCCTCTGCTCATAAATCAATGGGCTAACGTCATGAGATGGGAGATGCGCACAAGAATGTTCCTTCGCACTTCTGAGTTCCTATGGCAGGAGGGTCATTGCGCACATGCTACAGCAGAGGAATCTGAAGCACGCACTGTTGAGATGATTAATGTCTATGCTGAATTTGCCGAGAAATATATGGCAATGCCGGTCATAAAAGGTGTTAAATCAGAGAATGAACGTTTTGCAGGCGCCGTAAATACTTACACCATTGAAGCAATGATGCAGGATGGGAAAGCCCTTCAGAGCGGCACATCACATAATCTGGGTCAGAATTTCGCTAAGGCGTTTGACGTGACTTTCATGAATAAAGAAAACAAGCCTGAGTATGTCTGGGCAAATTCATGGGGAGTGTCAACTCGTCTGATGGGTGCGCTTATAATGACTCATTCTGACGATAATGGTTTGGTGCTTCCTCCTCATCTTGCACCTATTCAGGTTGTGATTATTCCTATTTATAAGAATGACGAACAGCTTTCACAAATCAGTGAGGCAGTCAATCCTATCGTGGAAAGCCTTAAAAAACGTGGCATAAGCGTTAAGTATGATGATGCTGATAATCGACGTCCGGGATTCAAATTTGCTGATTATGAATTGAAAGGTGTCCCTGTGCGTCTCGCTATCGGTGCTCGCGATCTTGAAAACGGCACTGTTGAAATAATGAGACGTGATACTCTTGAAAAAGAAACAGTGCCACTCGAAGGCATAACTGAAAGAATAGCTGATGAGCTTGAAGACATCCAGCAAAATCTCTTCAATAAGGCTCTCCGACTTCGTGAGGAACACACATATAGAGTGGACTCTTATGAAGAATTTAAGGAGAAGATTGAAAAAGGTGGATTCTTTTTGGCTCATTGGGATGGAACTCCTGAAACCGAGGAAAAAATCAAAGAGGAAACTAAAGCTACAATAAGGTGTATTCCTCTTGATGGCGAAGAGGAAGAAGGAGTCTGTATGGTGACAGGTAAACCTTCAAAAAGAAGGGTTATTATTGCACGTGCATATTAATATAATCCGCGCGGACGGTATGCCGAAACTGTCTGCGCGGTTTCTAATCTTTTAATTCGCCCCTCATTTAAGATAACCAATCAATAACCTGATATTCAATTATGAAACTCAAATATATTACAGCAGCATTTGCAGCCTCACTGTCTTCAGTGGTTGTTGCAGCTCCTGAACTTACTCTTCATGACTACTGCACATCCCGTCCGGCATCTGTCAAAGCTATGACTCCCCTTGCCGACGGAGAATCATACGCTGCTATTAGTGATGATGGGGAGTCCATTGAAACTTTTAGCTATAAGACAGGGAAAAAGACCGGTGTGCTTTTCAGCTTATCCGGAGTAAAGGGTGAATTAAAAATAGATGATTTTGATGGATTCCGACTCTCTGCGAATGGAAAGAAGATTTTATTATGGAATGACACCAAACTTTTGTATCGTCATAGTTTCACAGCTGAATATTATGTTTACGACATAATGCGTTCTACACTCGCAAAGGTGAGTGTTAATGGTGCGCAACGTGATGCGACAATCAGTCATGATGGTAAGATGGTTGCCTATACAAGGGGCAACAATATTTATATTTCCAATGTGGAATATAAGACTGATTACGCCGTGACCACGGATGGTGTTGAAGGTAAAATAATCAATGGCTCTCCCGACTGGGGTTATGAAGAAGAATTTTCAATGATTCATTCTTTGAGATGGAGCGGTGACGACAGAACATTGGCGTATATACGTTTTGATGAAACGGACGTGCCCACGTATTCATTTGATGAATATCTGAATTATTGTACTAATGATCCGCTTGCCGATATGTATCCGGGATCATACTCTTATAAGTATCCTCTTGCGGGTTACACGACTGCATCAGTAGGTGTCTACGCATTCAATGTCGACAACCGAGCAGCCAAAAAGATGGATCTTCCGATTACGGAGACCGATTATGTGCCCTCGATAGAATTTGATGGCAAAGGGGAAAGACTTATGATTATGATTGTAAATCATGATCAGAACAATTTGCGTCTGTTTAGTGTGAATCCCGATTCCACTGTTGGACAGCAGATATACACTGACTCTTCTAAAGCCTGGCTCAGCCCGAAAGCTTATCAGCAGGTCAAGTATATGGACGATTCTTTCGTAATCATGAGTGATAGAGACGGTCACCGCCATCTTTATCAGTATGGTTACAACGGTTCGTTAAAAAAACAGCTCACAAAAGGTGATTATAACGTCACTGAATATTATGGTTATGATGGGAAGACCGGACGCCATTATTTCCAGTCGACGTATAAAGGCGCAATAAACCGTAATATCTGTTTTACCGACATGAAGGGCGGAATCTCCTTATTGAATAAGGAAGACGGTTTTGCTTCAGCACGTTTCAGCAAAGACTTCTCTTATTATCTGATGACCTATCAGAATGCGCAGACTGCTCCTCAATATTTCATTTATAATTCAAAGGGTGTGAAGATTGCGGATATCGAACTGAATGAGAAGTATATGAGAAAATTCGCTTCTGCCCCTAAAAAAGAATTTCTTAAAGTGAAGAATGCTGTGGGAGAGGAGATGAATGCATATATAATTAAGCCTAATGATTTCGATCCTTCAAAGAAATATCCTCTTTTGATGTATCAGTACAACGGACCGGAATCACAACAGGTGCAGAACCGTTGGAGTATGGATGGGCTTTTCTATCTTGTTCAGGAAGGATACGTAGTTGCCTGTGTTGACGGCAGGGGAACCGGATTCCGTAATACAGAGTGGGCGTATAGCGTATATAAACAATTAGGAGTTCTTGAATCTCAGGATCAGATTGCGGGTGCCAATTATTTTGCCACTCTTCCTTATATAGATTCTTCGCGTCTGGGCTGCTTCGGCTGGAGCTACGGAGGATATATGACCCTCATGGAATTGGGCTCTGAAAAGTCTCCGTTCAAAGCAGGGGTTGCCATGGCATCTGTTACAGACTGGAGATTCTACGACGCGATTTATACTGAGAGATATATGCTGACACCCCAGCAAAATGCAAAAGGTTATGAAATATCCTCCGCTCTCAATCGCACACAAAATGTTAATGCTAACCTGCTGATAATGTCGGGTACAAGCGATGATAACGTCCACTTCTATAATACCATCAAATATGCATCCAAATTGAGCAATGAAGGAGGAATATTTGATATGATGGCATTTGCTGAGTTCGAACATTCATTCAGAAAATGTACAGGTAAGGAACAGGTATATAGAAAAATCAATAATTTCTTAAGCAAGAATCTGTGATTATTCAGCATAATATTGTTGAATTGATAAATAAGTTGTTTCTCCTCGTTAAAATTTTGAGATATGGAAGATCTTGGTAAAGTAAATAGCATGCAGCTTTATGAGATGTGGAAGAATCTGACTATTGGGTTGACATCAGTCGCAGCTCTTCAGACACTTTCCCACATGCTCCCTTATTTTTTATCACCCGTCGTGGCACTCGTCACGGCAGCCGTCCTCTATGTCTATATTTATAATAAACGAAGCACCCAGATCACGTCATGCATGTTGGTTCCGTTTGCCATGCTTTATGGTTGTCTGGGATATGCTTTCTTATCTATTCTGATTAATGTGCTTTTTGCATGGGGCTTGAAGTCTATTCCAAATGAATTCATTTTCTTTGACGGCACTTATGTTCCGATTCTGATGTTGGCTCCAATATGTTTTTTCATATCGGGATATTTTCTTCTGTTCAGAAAATCTTTGAAATTATGCAAGTCATGCAGAGTGAGCGGTGATGACGCTTATGAGACAGGGTTGCTGAAACAGGTGCTCAAAGTAGAAGCACCTTTCCAGCTCAGAAATCTGACTATCATATTTGGTCTTCTTTCTGTCATTGCTTGGGGTTATTTTTTGCTCTTTTATGTTAATATCAACTTCAACGCACGCGATAAATATATCTTCGTATGGGTTGCAATAATTGTTTATATCCTTGATGAGTTGTATTTTATCGCAAGATATTATAATCTCTATCTTGATCTGAAGGAGAGCAATGAGATTATTACTCAGGAGGAGCTAAGCGATATGACTGCAAAAACGTATATCCGTTATTACGTGATTTGTGGAAATAAGCTTTATGTTGATACTCATACTGTAGAACCTCACACTTCCTACAAAGAAGTTGTTGACACTCCTTTCTTTACCAAGCGCACAATGAATGGTATTCCGGTGGAGGAAGTTAAGAGAATAATAGGAAACATGACCGGATATACCAACGGCGAACTGAGATTCTTTTTTGGCAGAAAAAGTTCTGAAATTGCCAATCACAGCATCTTGAGATATTTTTATTTTCTTGATGGAGAACCTTCAGATTACCCTGATATAAAGGTTGACGGGGAGTGGATGGACTTTGACAGAGTGAAATATCTGTATTCAAATAATCCCGGCAAATTGGGCGAGACAATAATTACGGACACTACCAGACTCGCAACGATAATGCTGACTGAAAAGACTTTTGATGAAAATGGATTCAGAAAGTCAAAAATCAAGATGTATAATCCATCATTTAATCTGATTGACGTCAGAAATTCATCATTGGATTTTCAGGATGATAAATGGATAAATGTTTCTCTATTTAATTCTGACACTCCCATGTTCAGGTTAAAACGTTGGTGGAGAAAATTCCTGAATGGTTCATCAAAAAAGAAGAATGGTTCTTTGCAATGAAGGCTGAAAGAATGATTACAATAATAGGCCCTACCGCGTCGGGAAAGACCGGTAGGGCCGTTATGCTTGCGGAAGATTTGGGAGGAGAAATAATCAGTGGTGATTCCAGGCAAGTTTACCGAGGAATGGATTTAGGCACGGGGAAGGATATTGAGGAATATGGAGATATTCCTTACCACTTGATTGACGTTTGTGAGGCGGGTGAAAAATATAATCTTCACCGCTTTCTTTATGATTTCTCAAAAGCTTATAAAGATATCCTCGAAAGGGGAGTGACGCCTGTTTTCTGTGGCGGTACGGGTCTGTATGTCGAGTCAGCTTTGAGCGGTATAATCCTTCCGGAGGTACCCGAAAATAAGGAACTCAGGGAAAGTCTGAAAAACAAGAATCTCGAAGAGCTTACAGAGATATTGAAGAGCATGAAGTCACTTCACAACTCCACGGATATTGATACGGAAAAGAGGGCTATCAGGGCAATTGAAATTGAGAAATATTATCTTTCAAATCCTGACACGGCTATAAAAGCTGACAGAAAGCAAGCCACTCCGCTTGATTCATTGATTATAGGCATAGATATTCCAAGGGAAGAGAGAAGGAAAAGGATAACAGAAAGACTGGATAAAAGACTTGATAGCGGTATGATTAATGAAGTCAAACTGCTTCTTGAAAAAGGTGTCAGTCCTGAGGATTTGATATATTACGGGCTTGAATATAAATTTCTGACTCTTCACGTGATAGGGAGACTTTCCTTCGATGAAATGCGCAATCAGCTTGAAATAGCAATTCATCAGTTTGCTAAGCGACAGATGACATGGTTCAGAGGGATGGAGAGAAGAGGCTTTAAAATTAATTGGTTGCCATTTGATATGCCCAGAAAAGAATTCATAAATACAGTAGTTTCTTTAAATGAAAATTGAATTTCTTATCGGATTAATCCGAAGTAAAATAGTGCAATATTTCAAAGTCAGGAGCTTCCTGATTTTATTAGATATAGTGATTTGTCTTCTATGTTCAGGCTGTGATAACGATATCTTTGAAGAGGGACCTATTCTGCCCGAAGTTACAAATATTATCCTTCCGGGAGATAATGGAGAGGTGACGACCGTATTCTCTACCACAGAATTAAATTATCTTTCAGTAGAGTTTAAGCCAAATGACAGTAGTTACGTAAAATATTTCTCGAAAGATGGGACAGAACTCCACGGAGATATCTCTGCTTCAGAATTGGACAGAATAACCTTCAAAACTCCATTAACATGTTTTTCAATCTTTATTGATAATAATAAATTGAAGGTAAAAAGTGACTATAACGCTCGATCCTATGCAGTCAGTTTTAACATTGAATTATCTTATAGTTATGCCACAAAGGTGATTAGTTATAGTGTTCAATCGGGTGAGCCTGTTAAAATTACAGATATCAGTTATAATGACTATATTGTTTTCGGAGAAGATTATCGAAGCGAAGAATTAAAGACTACTTTTACGAATAATGGAGATAAGGAATACATCCTTAATTATTTGCCGTTTCTTAATATAAAGGCTTCAAACATTATTTATCCGAATGAAGACTGGGCAAATGATTTAAATCTTGAAATGCCTGTTTTAAGTTTTGATGGTGCCTCATGGTCTTATGAAAACAGGAATGTCTGGTTAGGACAGAGACAGGATTTTGTCACAGGATATGCGGAATCATTCAAGACAGAGATTAAAATTCCGGCTGAATCCAAAGTTGAAATCTTTACATCTTTTAATTTTACAGAAGCTCAAGTTGGGGGCGAGTTAAAACTCCTTAACAAAGTTTCTCGTGAGGAAATAATACTTCCATTTCATTGTGAATCAGTCTTTCCTGTGAGTTTTGAGATTGACCTGAAATAAAATAAATGAATAACAAGACGCTCCCCTGCTTCTGAACAATCAGAAGCAGGGGAGCGGTTGTAAGCTAATTATGCAGTTTAATTAGTTTTCAAGAAAGTGATTATATCTTTCGGAGTAAATTTCTTGCCCTTAAAGAGGAGAGACGACCGATACAGTTTTCCGGCGAACATAACTGTAATTCCCGCACACGCATAAAGCACAACAAGAGAAAGGATAGTTTGCCACAAAGGAGAGACACCGGAGACTGCATTTATCGTTCCTACAGTGGGGGAAGTGAACGGTATGTAATTGCAGACTGTGGCTAAGACTGAATCTCCATTATCAACGGCAAACTGCCCAAGATAGAAAGCTCCGAGCAGTATAAACGTGATTATGGTCATGTAAGTCTGATTTTCACCGTCTTTATCAATTATTGCTCCGCAAGCTGCATAGAGCGCGCCATATAAGATATAGCCTCCGATAAAATAGAGAATCATCCAAAGGAGATATAAGTAGACTCTCGGGTCTGCGAATATATCCCAGGGAATCGCTGACTGGAAAACCATCATCACCACAATGATGCCCAGAATTATCAGGGAACCCCATACCAGAAGTTGCACCATTCCGACAAGTCCGACTGCTATTATCTTAGCGAGCATCATGGTTCTTCCGTCGACACACGTTGACAGTATCTCCATGATTCGGTTACACTTCTCGGTTTTGACTTTATTGAAAATCATAGAGCCATAAATCATAAGGAAGAAGGTGAGAAAGGCTCCCATCATCATTCCTACGGCTTTGGCACCTGTCATTTTATCAGGATCTGGCGAGGTTGATAGATCCTGCATTGTTTGATTGAAGGTGTCAGCCTCCGCCATCAATAAGCCGAATATTCCTCCTATGACTCAAATGACAATCGGAACAATGATTGTGCCAATCCAGAAGCTCTTGGATTTTACATAAGATATAAAATCATGTCGG
>JAIDPA010000122.1 GCA_029062985.1 Muribaculaceae bacterium | reverse complement strand
GTTTTAGGATAATTGGGAGGCGGGAGAGGCTTCTCATTTTATAAAAATTATGTATAAATTTAAACTTTTTCAATAACTTTTTGTTAAAAAAGCAACTTCCCGTTTCCCTACGGGATAAAATATGTTAACCTTAAATAACCTTACGACTATGAAAAGACTCTCAATCATTTCCACTATCCTTATTGCGGGCTTAGCTACTTCAGCTCCTATTTTTGCTGAAGAACCCTCCCCGGCAGCCGGTGATTCCGACCAACCTAAGTTAACAATCAAGCCTTCAGGTCGTGTTCTTCTTGACGGCGCCTTATTCCTGCCCAACAAGAATGGATTTGCCGACGGAGTTGCTATTCCGGATGTGCGTATCGGTGCTTCAGCGACCTACGGCAAAGTATCTGCAAAAATAGATATAGGCTACGGACTCGGCAAAATAAGCCTGAAGGACGTATATCTACAATACACACCCAATGCGAATAACTTTATCCGCGGAGGTTACTTCGTGCAGCAATTCGGTCTTAATTCAGCTACATCCAGCGCAATGAAACCGACAATGATTGCCACCACCTCCGATTCCTATCTGAATGCCACGGGGCGTAATTTAGGCATCATGTATGTGCATGACCAGGGTCCGATATTCCTCGGGGTGACAGCTTTCACTCCCTCCACAACCATGACTACGAGTCCCAGCCAGCAAGGCAAGATAAGCGTCGGAGCGGCTGAAAGATTTGTATGGCGTCCTATCCGTGACCCGGGACAGGTGGTGCAGGTCGGTTTCTCATCATGGTATCAGACAGCAGAACACACCGCAACAACAAATGAAGACGGCGAGACAGTAACCTCTCCCGGTTTCTTTAAATATTCAATCGGATTCCCGACAAAAGTGGAGAGCGTCCCCATGCTTTCTGCCAATATCCAGAATGCAAAAACCACCTTCCGCCTCACTCCGGAACTTCTTCTCTCAAAGGGACGTCTCGCACTTGAAGGACAATACTATTACATGAACGTCAGCCGCGATGCAGGTTTCCACAATTATACCGCACAGGGCGGATACGCACTCTTAAGATGCCTGCTGGTGGGTGATTCCAAATACTCATATTCTCATGCAGACGCCGGATTAGCTACTCCCGGTCCGAAGTCGCTCGAATGCGTTTTAGGATATGACTACATGAATGCGACAGATATTAAGGCAGGGATAAACGGTGGTATCTCCAACGATTATTCCGTGACATTCAACTATTATATAAATAAATATCTGATTGCACGTCTGCGCTACAGCTACACCAACGTGAGGGCAAGCGATGCTACTTTCCCGCGCCATGAAAATATCATTCAGGCTCGTATAATGTTCAAATTCTAAGTTTTTTAATTCAGCTATAAAACTAATCCTGCCTTCGGAATCCGGATATAGATTCTGAAGGCAGGATTAGTGTATTGATAAATTCATATCTGAATTCAGACAGGAACGGAAGATTCCATTTTCTCAAGAATCGACAGTGCCTCTGCGACAGTCGTCACGCGTGAGATAAGGATGGAGCGTTTTCCGTTGACGTCACGCAGCTCGCAACGCAGAGGGTCTTGCTGAAGATAACTCAGCACCTTTCCGAAAGCCGAACTCTGATAGTATGCCTTATTATCATCGCCCACAAAATAGACTCTCATTTTTCCCCCCTTCAATGCAAGGCGCTCAATTCCGAGACGTCGGGCAGCCATTCTCAGCGGCACAACCTTTATCAGCTCCTCCGAAATGGCAGGGATTGCTCCGAAGCGGTCGCGTAGCTGGGCTCTGAACTCTTCGGTCTGAGCAGGAGTCTCCATATTGTCGAGCTGTTGATAAAGGGAGATACGTTCGCTTTCCTGAGGGACATATTCCGGAGGAAGACGGAGTTCAAGATCGCTCTCTATCGTACAGTCTGCCACAAACTCCTCTTCCTTGCCGGGAGCAAGCTCCTCAAATTCATCAGCAAACTCTTCCGTCTTCAGTTCAAGCACAGATTCCTTCAGAATTTTCTGATAAGCCTCATATCCCAGATCAGCAATAAAGCCGCTTTGCTCCGCCCCCAGGAGATTTCCGGCTCCCCTTATGTCAAGGTCCTGCATAGCTATATGTATTCCGCTTCCGAGGTCGCTGAAATTCTCTATTGCCTGAAGGCGGCGTCGAGCCTCGGGAGTCATTGAAGCGCCGGGGGGCACGAGCAGATAGCAGAACGCCTTCTTATTGCTTCTGCCCACTCTTCCGCGCAGCTGATGAAGCTCGCTTAAGCCGAAATGATGAGCATTGTTGATAAGGATGGTGTTGACGTTGGGCATGTCTATGCCGTTTTCCACAATTGTTGTGGAAAGAAGCACGTCATAATCATGTGCCGCAAAATCCATTATAGCCTGTTCAAGCTTTTCAGGAGGCATCTGTCCGTGGGCAGTTATAATCCTTATTCCGGGCACAAGACGACGCAACGTGTTCTCTATTGTCGTCAGATTCTCTATCCGGTTGGATATGAAAAACACTTGTCCGTTGCGGCTCAGTTCAAAATTGACAGCCTCCGCAATCACTTCATCGTCAAATGTCGATACATTGGTCTCTATCGGCTGGCGGTTGGCAGGAGGGGTATTGAGCGATGAAAGGTCGCGCGCTCCCATAAGGGAGAACTGCAGAGTGCGCGGAATGGGGGTAGCACTCATTGTGAGCGTGTCGACGTTTACCTTAAGCTGTTTAAGTTTTTCCTTGACTGCCACACCGAATTTCTGTTCCTCATCCACTATGAGCAGCCCCAGATCCTTAAATTTGACTCCTTTCCCGATAAGCTTATGAGTGCCTATGAGGATATCCACCTTTCCCTCGGCAAGATCGGCAAGAATCTGCTTCACCTCTTTCGGTTTTCTCGCGCGTGAGATAAATTCCACTCTGACGGGAAGATCCTTCAGACGCTCCGAGAAGGTATGATAGTGCTGCATTGCAAGCACAGTAGTCGGGACGAGTACTGCCGTCTGCTTATTGTCGGCAGCCGCCTTGAATGCCGCACGCACGGCTATTTCCGTTTTTCCGAATCCCACATCTCCGCATATAAGGCGATCCATAGGGCGAGCCGACTCCATGTCAGCCTTGACATCCTGAGTTGCCTTCAGCTGGTCAGGTGTATCCTCATAGATGAAGCTTGCCTCCAGCTCATGCTGCAGATAAGAATCAGGCGTAAAAGCGAACCCTTTCTCCTGCCGGCGTGCGGCATAGAGACGAATCAGGTCGCGCGCTATGTCCTTCATCTTATTTTTGGTCTTCTCCTTGAGCCTGTTCCATGCGCCGCTGCCAAGCTTACTGATTTTCGGAGGCACACCCTCCTTCCCTCTGTATTTTGAAAGCTTATGCAGAGCGTGGATGCTCACCAGCACAATATCATCGTTCTGGAATAGAAGCTTTATCATCTCCTGAGGATGCCCGTTGACATCGGTCTTTACAAGCCCTCCGAATTTGGCGATACCGTGGTCAATATGCACTATATAATCGCCTGCCTCTATCTGCTGCAATTCCTTCAGCGAGAGAGCAAGCTTGCCCCCACGGGCACGATCACTCCGAAGGTTATATTTATGGAAACGGTCAAAAATCTGATGGTCGGTGAAGAAACACAGTTTTGTCTCATGATCGACAAACCCTTCGTGAATTGTATGGCTTACAGGCGTAAAGGGGATATTATCTCCACGGTCGGCAAAAATGGCTTTCAGGCGATCGGTCTGATAGACGGAATCGCTCAGTATGAGCAGACGGTAGCCGTCCTGAATGAATCGTGTGAACGACTCTGAGATAAGAGTGAAATTCTTATGATAAAGACTCTGAAGGGATGTGTCAAAACTCATGACGGCATCCGGAGAAAAGGAACCTGAGGAAGAGGAGCCGAACTCAACCTGCTTCAGGCGCTCGAAGGCTGCCTCAAATTTTTCATAAGAGACGACATTATCCATCGCCTTGAGATCCCCCTCGCCACTGATAGCGACAGCATCGGAAAGTTTCTCCTCACACACGGCGCGCACACGGCTTTTCACCCACTCCACCGACTGGCAAAACACCACTGTGGAGGCATCTGCAAACTCCGGAAGACTCACTCCTGCGGAAGAGCCGTCAGTGGTTGAAGACGGAATTACCGAAACAGAATCAAGCTTACGCTCCGAAAGCTGAGTCTCCACATTGAACATACGGATGGAATCTATCTCGTCGTCAAACCAGTCAATTCTATACGGAAGCTCTCCGGAATAGGAATAGACATCCATAATGGAACCTCTGACGGCAAACTGTCCGGGTTCATAGACGTAATCCACCTCTTTGAAGCCAAGCGTCCTGAGAGATTTTCTTACTTCCCCCATATCAGCCTTTCCGCCGGTGCGCAGCGACAAAGTGGAATCGGAAAGATCCTCTCTTGAAGGGACTTTCTCCGCCAATGCTTCCGGACATGTAACCACCCAGAGAGGATGTTTCTTGCGTGTCCAGGCGTCAAGGGTCTCCGTGCGTAATATCTGCGAAGGGGGGTCAGGCTGTCCGTATTTTATGTCTCGTCTGAAGCCACTTGGAAAAATCGCTACCTTCTCCGCGCCTGCCGTCTGGCATAAATCGTGATATATATACCCTGCCGCATCCATATCGTCGGCGACTATAAGCCACGGACTCTTTTTCTCCGGCAAAGAGGCAAAAAGAAGCGCGGCAGCCGAGCCTTTAAGACCCGACAGGCGCACTCTTCTGATTTTCTTATCTTCAAGCATACCCGACAAGGCACTACGGCGTGCCGCTGTCGCAAATAGCTCGTCTGCTTCTTTAAGCTGCATAAATATGTTGATTACTTCGTCTTACCCAGCATTTTTGACAGAGCAGCAGGGTCTGACAGTATCTCCTTTGCTTTCTTGAAAGCAGGATCCCTCTTTAATTCCTGACGTATTTTTCCTTTTGTGAAGTAATAGCGCTCTGCAATCTCCCCTTCAATATAATCTGCAATCTCATCACGGTGGGCATTAAGCTCCGTGTCAAGGTTATGCTTAAGCAAGGGAGTGAGTGTCTCCAGGGCAGCTTTGGTCTCTTCCGACATATAGCCCTCTTTCTCCACTGTCTCACGCAATTGCCGGAGCATCTCCTCACAAATTCTGTCAGATTTAAAATTAGTAGAGTCAACACTGTTCTTGAACTCCTCGAAAATCTCATCTGTCACTGTAAAAGTAGCAGGGTCGGATATGGAAGAATGTGTGTTGGCGTAACGGTTGGCAAAATCAAATATGCTGAAATCACGCACGAGATTATAGGTCGTGCGGCTATACTGACCCCATTCTACCGGTATGTCAGGGCTCAAGCCTCCCCCGTCGCGCACTTCCCTGCCGTGAAGTGTCTTGTAGACATTGGTCAGAGAGTCAGGCGTGCGTGCTACCGTGCCGTCAGGATTACGGTGAGAATAGTCGAGCGCCTGAATCAGACGACCCGAAGGGATATAATACTTTGCGACCGTAACCTTCAGCAGTCCGTCGTATGGAAGAGGGACCGGCTGCTGCACAAGCCCTTTGCCATAGCTACGGCTTCCTATGAGCACTGCCCTGTCAAGATCCTGGAGAGCGCCGGCAGTTATTTCAGATGATGACGCCGAGCCTCCGTCAATCAACACTGCCAATGGTATGTCAGGGAAAAGGGGGGTATGAGTGGTCTTATAAGTTTTCTCCGTGCGTGCATCCTTACCTTTGGTACGCAACACTTCTGTCCCCTTAGGGAGGAAATAACCTAACACGTCAACCGCACTTTCGAGCAGTCCGCCTCCGTTTCCGCGCAGGTCAAGCACAATCTGAGTGACGTTCGGATCCGCCTTGAATGCCTCCAGAGCCTCTTTCACTTCCTTAGCTGTTCCGGAAATGAAAGAAGTCAGGCGTATGTATCCCGTATTGCCGTCAATCACACCCCAGTAAGGGACGGATGGGTCAGTGAGTTTGGCGCGTGTGAGATTAAACGTAAGGATGGAATCTGTCACGAAGGGACGGTTTACGGTTACATTAACGGGAGTTCCGACCGTTCCTCGCAGCAATTTCGTGACGTCGGCAGATGAATAGTGGCGAGTATCGACCGAATCCACCTTTATTATCCAGTCGCCGCTTTTAAGACCGGCATTTGCTGCCGGAGCGCCCTCCATTGGTCCGGAGATATAGGATGAACCGTTACGCTCCATAATGAAACTTCCAATTCCGCCGTAATCATATTCTCCGGTGGTCATTTTGGTAAGTTCCGCCCTTGCTTCTGAATCGTAATAATTTGTATAGGGGTCAACCGTAGATAGCATTGCCTCAATCGCAGCATCAAAAGCTTCCTTCGGGCGAATGGTGTCGACATAATACATCTCCAGATTCTTGACGATACTGGAGAAAGTGTTCATATTGCGTGCCACTGCCGCGTCATGACTCTGCTTGTGGGGAGATTCCGACTCTGCCTTGACACCCGTCAGCCCCGAAAGGACTATCCCTGCGACAACAAGGAGAGTAAGAAAAGTATTTTTAGACATATTTATCAATTTATGAATTATTTGCTTTGGGAGGATAATCGATAGTGAAATGAAGCCCTCTGCTTTCCTTCCTTTCACGCGCCTGCCTCATGATGAGGTATGCGACATTGATCATGTTTCTAAGCTCGCATAATTCCCGGCTGGGCTTGCTCACCTTGAAAAGCTTTTCCGTCTCCTCATAGAGGATATCAAGACGGTTCCAGGCTCTGTCAAGACGCAGGTCGCTCCTCACGATTCCAACGTAATATCCCATAATCTGGTTCACCTCCTTGATGCTTTGAGTGATAAGCACCATTTCCTCCGGATGTGCCGTGCCTTCATCGTTCCATTCCGGCACATCATGGCGAAAATCATAACCGTCGACAACTTCCGTCGCATGGCGTGCTGCGGCATCGGCATAGACAACAGCCTCTATGAGGGAGTTGCTGGCGAGACGGTTTCCACCGTGCAGACCGGTACAGCTGCATTCGCCGAGGGCATACAGGCGCTTGATTGATGATTCGCCGTTCAGATCCACCTTTATGCCTCCGCAGAGATAATGAGCTGCGGGAGCCACAGGAATCATATCGCGTGTGATATCAATACCCAGAGAGAGACATTTCTCGTAAATATTAGGGAAATGGCGGCGTGTTTCATCGGCATCCTTATGGGTTACATCCAGGAAGACGTGATCCGTGCCTTGCTGCTTCATCTCTGAATCTATTGCCCGCGCGACGATATCGCGTGGAGCCAGTGAAAGACGCGGGTCATACTTATGCATGAACTCCTCGCCGTTAAGATTACGCAAGACGGCTCCATACCCTCTCATAGCTTCCGTAATAAGGAACGACGGACGGTCGCCGGGATGATATAGGGCAGTGGGATGAAACTGTATGAACTCCATGTCGCTCACAGTTCCTTTCGCCCTGTAAGTCATGGCTATGCCGTCGCCGGTCGCTATCAGAGGATTAGTAGTAGTAGTGTAGACAGCTCCGACGCCACCTGTAGCCATAACGGTCACCTTGGCAAGAAAAGTATCGGTTTCTCCCGTCTCTTCGTTGAGTATGTATGCTCCGTAGCAGGTGATGTCAGGCGTGCGTCGTGTAACAATCTTTCCGAGATGATGCTGGGTGATTATTTCAAGGGCGAAACGATGGTCGAAGATGTCGATATTTGGATTCTTCTTCACTTCCTCCACAAGGCTAAGCTGTATCTCAGCCCCTGTGTTGTCAGCGTGATGAAGTATTCTGAATTCACTGTGTCCCCCTTCACGGTGAAGATCGAACGTTCCGTCTTCTTTCTTATCGAAATCCACTCCCCAGGAGATGAGTTCCCTGATTTGTCCGGGCGCCTCGCGAACAACTTTTGCAACAGCCTCAGGATCGGAAAGCCAGTCGCCGGCTATCATGGTGTCGTTGATATGCTTCTCGAAATCATCCACTTCGAGATTGGTCACACTTGCCACTCCCCCTTGCGCAAAATACGTATTGGCTTCATCAAGAGAAGTTTTGCACACTATTGCCACCCTGCCTTTCTTAGCAGCTTTCAGAGCAAAGCTCATGCCGGCTATTCCGGCGCCTATCACGAGAAAATCGTATTTGTAAACCATAATCAGACTGTTTGTCAAGTCTATGTTGGGGAACAAAGTTAATAAAAAATACTCTAATGCAATGCTAATCCTGACGTTAAAATTCTCCTTCCGGCTTTCTCTCGCATCCGAACTTACTTGGCATCCGCTTTTTATTCATCTTCAGATTCAGATAAAGATTCTATCAGCCAAGGAGTTGTCAGTGTTCGTGTAGTTGTTGAAAAATTAGCTCCGATGAGGAATATCTGACGGCAGTCGATGCCATAACGTCCTGCATAGTCTTTCTTGATAATCTGAGCGAAAGCCTCCTCGGCACTTCCGTCTACCTTAAACTCGAAAATGTAGATGTATCGTAGTGTCTCAATTATCATGTCGCATCTTCCTGCACTTGATCGTATCTCCGTGTGAACAGTCAGACCAAGCATCTTGCAGGAGATTGCCATCATATTCTGGAAATGTATCTCTTTATTTGATTCCGATTGCGACTCCGTATCGGCGAAAAGAGCTTTCAGACGCTTCATGAAAGCATCCGGTTTGCCATCATAAAGCTCATCGAGGAATTTGACAGTGCTGAAACAATTATTACCGATCCGATCTATGAAGAACTCTCTGGCAAGAGATTCCCAGAAGCCCTCCGAGACCTCGTGGTTTGGAAATCCGAGGGTATATTCTTTCGTATGGGGGTCATAACCTTTCAAAGTCAGGTACCCTGCTTGGTAGAGTAGGGGCACGAAGTCGTTGCCGATTGAGGAAATATCGCTGAGCTCTGCGGCTTTTCTTTTGGCTCCTTCCAGATCACCCAACAGGAAACAGTGCCGTTTCACAAGATTTACGAGAAATGAGGCGGAACCTGATACAAACCAGTAATGACCAAGCTCCTTAAAGCGAAACGCTTTAAGCACACTATACGGGTTATAGATAAATTCTCCTTCACGAGCAAAACGGTAGCCGTCATATTCCCGTCGGAAGGCAATCCAGACCTCTTGTGCCGATAATTTATGTTTAGAGGCAAACGACTCGATTGATTCCGGAAAATATTTATGAAATTCCGTCTCACAGATGCCGCAGATAGCATTGTATTCCGGGAGCATGGATATATCATCAAGGTTATTAAGCGCACTGAAGATAGAGACTCTACTGAATCTTGTGACACCTGTTATCATCGCAAACTTGATATGCTTATCAGCTGCTTTCATCACTGAATAGAAAGCAGCAAGCTGATTACGCATATTGTCATGGAGCTCATCGTTATGCAGGCAGTCGAGAAGCGGTTTGTCATATTCATCGATAAGAATCACCACTCGCTGACCGAATTTCTCGTATACCTTCCGGAGAATGAGGTTAAAACGTCGGGATATGGTTCCCGTTGTCACCTCAAGACCGTATTGGTCTTCCATATCATCAAGAAGACCATTTATGTGTTCTATCAGGATATCCAGCCGATTGAAGTATTCTCCGCTGAAGTCAAAGCGAAAAACGGGGTATTCTGTCCAGGTTGATTCGAGGCTTGAGATAGCAAGATTTTGGAATAGTTCTTTCTTACCCTTGAAGTAAGCTTCCAGAGTGGAGACGAGGAGACTCTTCCCAAAGCGTCGGGGACGGCTCAGAAAGACATATTTAGACTGATTCACAAGATTATATATAATTTCAGTCTTATCTACATAAAGGTAATTTTCAGTGATTATCTCAGAAAACGTCTGTAAACCGACGGGGTATTTTAGCTCAGCCATCCGAATCAGTTTTTGATTTTCTGCGAAGATAATGATTTTTACGTAATTTACTCAACTTTTGCAATCCAAAATTGAATAATATTTGCTCCTTTTTCAGTTGACGATGGAGGTAAGATAGTCTTCGAGCGAGGCACCCGACTGGAGATGGAGTTTGCTGCGCAGACGCCATCTTGCCTGTTTCACTGACTCGGGGCGAATGCCGAGAGTAGAGGCGATCTGCTTGTTGTCGAGTCCTATGGCTATATATTTTGCCAGACGCAGGTCAGTATCAGTTAGTTCGGGTGCCTTTTCCTTAAGACGCTCCGTGAAATCGGGATGAAGTTCAGAGAAGGTTTCAAGGAAAGTGTCGCGTCCCGCTTTCTGCACGATATGTGTCTTTATCGGGGTTACGATATGTCCTTTAGTTCCGGCGCTTATCTCTCCTTTTTGTTCAAGGTCGCGCAAATCCCGGCTGAGACTGTTAAGCAAGGCATCTTTCTCTTCCACAAGTATAAGGGTCGCCATTAGTCTCCGATGAGCTTTCTCACGCTCTACTGAAGCCTTTGCCCTTTCCAGGCGTAAGGAATGAATACGCCACGCCACTACCGCAGCAGTGACTATAATGCAGAGGAAAATGACAAACAGGATAGACACTATCCATAAAGTCTTACGTCCTTCAGCGAGTTCATGCTCCATCTTCCGCATGGCTATAAGCCTTCCTGTCTCGGTAGCCTTTATCTCGTCCGGCTCATGCGCCAGTTCAATAGAGTCGGTAAGTGTAACCTGTGTGGCAAGATAATGATAAGCGCTGTCGGGTCTGCCTAACACATTGAAAGCATCTGCAAGCCTTTGCATACTGACAGCCTCCACATCCTTATCTCCGTCAAGGCGTGCCTGATTTAAGGCTGCCCGGGCAAGCCTCAGAGCTTCCGCATAATTCTTGTTGTCATATTCTTTTTCCGAAAGATAGGCGGCAAGCCCCGGGTCACTCTCGACTCCGTCGCCCTCTTCATTCTGTATTTTGATAAGTTCGCCGGCAGCAATGGTATCACCCGTAGAGGTAAAAAGATTCTTTAGTATGATATATCGCAAAGAAAGATTGTCCTGAATATGCTTTTCCTTAAGGAGGTCATGAAGGATTTTTTTACCTTCTGCGGAGTCTCCTTTTATCTGAAGGGCATGTGCCCGGTTGATAGCTATCGGAAGAGCTATCTGAGGAAAGCCCACACTTCTCAAAAGGGAATCAGCTTCGGAATATGCCTGCCATGCCCCGTCGACATCACGACAGCTTTTTAAAAGATTACCGAGATCGATATCGGCAGCCGCTGTCATGAATTTATCCCCCCTCTTTCTGAAGAATTCCCTGCGGGCAAGAATCCGGTTGTATGCAGAGATAGAGACCTCGTCGGGGTCAACACGTATCCGCAGACGATTATACAGATAAGGATCGCTTGCGGAATCGAGAGTATTATAGAGTCGGCGTAGAATAGTTTCAGCCTCATCCTCCTTTTCTGTTACTTCAAAAATTGCAGAGCGGAAGAAATCAAGCCTCCCTTTCAGGCGGGGATATGGAGCTGCCAAGCTGTCCAGCCTGGCAAGAATCATGGCAAGCGAGTCGGGATCCTCACCGAGGTAAAGACCTGTGTCGAGAGCGATGGTCAGGGAGTCAATCTGCGGGGTATATGCTTCCCATCGGAAAGGGGTAAGCCTGTCTTCGTGCGAGCAGCAGGAAAACATTATCAGAGCAGCCATAAAAAGGGCGTGCAGAAGGGTGTCGGGGCGTGTCAGTTTCATATTGCAAAATTACTACAAACATGGCTAAATCGAAGACGAAAACCTGATTTTCAGGGCAAGTAGACCCTAAATAGACCGGTGTAGACCCGGGTAGATACCCTCGTAAATCCCCCCTTCAGTCTATTAAGAGTCTATTCAGGTATAATCGTGCCTTCCGGGGGTCATAAGAGCCTCCGGAGGTATGGCGCAGGAGGCAGTTTTTTTATAGCTTTGCACCCGTCAAATCCATATTTCTTACATGTTAAGCCGCGCTTTTTGACGGTGCCAAGGGTGTCCTCTCCTCCCTTATTTCAAGAGAGGGGAGAGACAATCTCCCACAGCTCCCAAAAGATAAAGCCCGACACTTATGAAATAATTTTTTTAACTAAATAAACATTACATGAAGAGAAGAACTACTACCATCATGTCAAGACTGCTTGTGTGCGGCTTAATGCTGCTTACGGCAGGAACGGCTTATGCCAAAACAAAACTGGAATACAAAAAGGGGGATGTCGTTGACCTCACGACAACCCTCAAGGGAAGAGTAACCGAAGATGCGAAAGAAAGCAGGTCGGCTGTCCCTGTGGAGGTTTATCAGAATAAGGACAACAAACCGAAAGGCGCCCTAAAAATCGAATACATCTATGCGATTGATGGTGTCGATTTCGTTGTTGAAAGAATAGCTGCCAGCGGTTTTTCCAGCAACAGCGACATAACATCCGTATCTCACCCGAATGTAGAGTCAATTGGCTCAGCTGCATTTTATGGATGTCAAAATCTGAAAACATGTGATCTGTCAAAGGTGCAAAGTATCGGGGATCAGGCATTCATGTATTCCGGACTTACACAAGCGATATTGACAAATATATGGAATATCGGCAAGCAGGCTTTTGCCTGGTGTAAATCTCTTACCAAAGTAGAGGTTGGAAATGAGTGTCGAATCATCAGCGGGATGGCTTTCGGAATAGATGAATCGCTGAAAGAGGCTATCCTGCATTACGGACTCACAGAAATTGGTGTAAACAATTTCACCAATAGTCTTGCTCTCGCTGATTTCGTGCTTCCATATACCGTCACCACGATACAGAATGATTTAACGGACAACAGCACTTTGAACCGCCTCTTTATCCTCTCCCCCTCATTCAAGGATTACTGTTATCCTGAAGAAGAGGGGAAATTGCCGGTCGGTTATAATTTGATAGAGCATTCCACATTGAAGGAAATATACGTATTGGATGACGTATTGGATGATGTCAACAATATGCTCACGGCAGCTCAGGGACAACCCAACATCCCTGCCATCACGGCTAAACCTATCAGCGATTTGGTGGAAGTTGTGCCCGTCTTCGGGAAAGAGGGTCAATTCAAAATCATAAAGCATGATGAGGACATTAACTTCGTAGAGGTCTATAAATCCAATAACAGAGATCGCGTATACGATAATGATAACAAAGAGGGTATCTTTACCGTGTCAGATGGAAAAGCAATCATTAATATCATAGATGACAAACTTCCGCCCCTCCGCTATCAGGTAACTATTGATAACAGTCTGCATCCCGTGACTCCCGAGCAGGTTGTGAAGCTGTATGGTGATATTTTCACCGGCAAATGGGATAATGCAGAAATGACAAAAACCGAAGGTTTGTGGGTAAAGAAAGATGTTACGGTGAAGACCGGTAATTTTTTAGTACAGATTTTTGAAAATGCCGCTTCCACAACCCCTATCTATGTTAAGTCTCCTGATAGCGGCGGTAAGATCGTTCTTGGCACTCCAAGTATCGGCACCACAGACGGCAACAACTGGAGTATAAACAAGGGCACATATACATTCACATTCAATCCTGCAACGTATGAACTGACTGTAACAGGCACTGAAGACACTACTCCCGATCCTGATCCGGTATGGAGTTATACCCTTCATGGAGATATCGAGAACGGCACTGAATGGAAAGATATCAAATTGACTGAGACTGACGGAATCTGGTCAGCGACTGTCACAGATATCGCAGGCGGTCAATTCGGCATAAAGTCTTACGACACGGCTAATGAGAAAGAGGGTCCCTGGATAGCGGCTCCAAAAGGAGAGAAGGAGGGTGCCATAGAAGTGGTATTCGATAAAGCGATGCCGACTGCGGACTCCAATACTGCCAACTGGATAATAGGAGAAGGAAACTATACCATCTCATACAATCCTACCGCCAAGACTCTCCTGGTCACTGACAACTCTCCAAAGGATTATTACCTTACAGGCGTCTTTAATGACTGGGCAACCTCCGAAACCGATAAATTCACAGAAGGTGAAAACGGTGAATACACTTTTGAAATTGATGAGCTGAAAGGTGATTTCAGGATTAGCGGCGGAAAAACTGCCGACGAAAAAATCTACGGCAGCAATGGCACTGAAATAGAATTAGAAAAAGCATATATCTGCAGCAGCGAAAAGGACGTAGCCGCTCTCTCTTTCCCTGCTCCTGTATTGAAGGCGAAACTTACATTCGTTCCGGCGACAAACACTCTGACCGTAACAGGAGAGATGAAGCACGACTATTATTACGTCATTTACGGCAAACCGACTGCAGACGGGGAATGGAAAGATTATCCTCTGACACTTGACGAAGAACAGGAATGGACCGCATCTTTTGAGAACGTCCCCGTGGAATTCTATATCAAGGAATATGACAAGGAAATAAGCACAGAGACCGTCAGCTCGATCATTAAATCAAATAGTGAGGGCACCATGGATCAGACCGGCCAATATCCTACCATTAAAAATGCAGGAGTGAACTGGATTTCCACCTTGCCCCAGAATATGACCCTCAGCTTCAATCCTCAGAAAAGATACATCAGAGTGTCAAAGACTACAGGAGTGAACCTCATTGAGACTGACGAACACGAGGCAATCTATTATAATCTTCAGGGTCAGCGCATTGCGAATCCTGAGAAAGGCATTTATATTCGTGTCGTAAACGGCGTTGCAAAGAAAGTTGCCAGATAACTCTTTTCAATTCAGTTTGATACTATAAAAACGAAACCGCTGCCCCTTAGCCGGAGCAGCGGTTTCTTCCTTTTTTATAAATCTTTAGATATTAGAGTATGGGGCATCAGAGTCAAGTTTCTTATTCTGCATCTTCACTTCTACCTGACGTTCCACATCATGTTTGAGTTTGCCGAGGTTATCTTCATTAAGCACTGAATACACCTCATCTTTTTCAGTGGGGACCTCAACTTTAGGAGCGATAAGCTCATCAAATTTCGCAGCCGGGAATTTACTCTTCACATAATCGAAAACTGCATCCTTGATATGCTTGAATTCAGAAGAATGTTCGAATTCCTCTTTGCTGCCATCAAAGGGCACACTGTACTTATCGGAATCACCGAAGCTTACAATATAAAATTTACTGTCTTTCATAATTAGTATAATTAATTTCTCAATTCTATAATTAAAACGCTCAGGATTCCTCTTTGTTCAAAGTATAAGGCCCGAGGCATGAGCCTCGAGCCTTATGCCTCCGAATTATGAATCTTATAAATCTTATAAATCTTATAAATCTTATAAATCTTATAAATCTTATAAATCTTATAAATCTTATAAATCT
>JAIDPA010000121.1 GCA_029062985.1 Muribaculaceae bacterium | reverse complement strand
ATTATATCCTTATATTCATCTCGAGAATGATGAGTAAAAGTGCCGGATATAACTACGGTCTTGCCGGTTAAGGAATTTCCTCCAGGCTGTAGTTTGTCTGCAGACAGTTCCATTTGGAGACCCGCCTCCTTCAATCTTTCAATTATTTTAATATTTCTTGAATCATGAAAATAATCATAAATGGAATGAGCGATTGTCGGTCCGATATCAGGAATATCGGTTAAATTCTCTTCCGACATATCTTGAAGCACAGCCATGGTTTTGACAGAATTTGCCAGACGCTTAGCTGTAGTTTCTCCGACATTAGGTATTGACAATGCGTAGACAACGCGCTCAAAAGGAACATCTCTCGAAGCAATCAGCCCGTCAATAATTCTTTTGGCAGATTTTTCTCCAATTCTGTCAAGTTTCTCTAATTTTTCTTGAGTCAGATCATATAATTGACCAATATTTTCTACCAATCCGCAGGAAAACAGTAACTCTGCCGTCTCTTCGCCAATGCCATCAATATTCATCATTCTTCGGGCACAGAAATGTTCAATTTTTCCTGTTATCTGAGGTCGGCAACCGTAATGATTAGGGCAGCACCATGCAGCGTCACCATAAATACGCTCGAGAGGTGTGCCACATTCAGGACATTTTTCAACAAATTTTATTTTTGGGGCAGACTCATCCCGTCTATCTTTATCTACACCTGTAATCTTTGGAATAATCTCACCCCCTTTTTCAACATATAGCCAATCGCCTTCATGAATATCAAGCTCTTGAATTATATCATCATTATGCAAGGATGCACGCTTTACAATCGTTCCGGATAAAAGAACCGGTTCAAGATTAGCAACCGGAGTGACTATACCCATTCTTCCGGTTTCAAATGAAACAAAACGAAGACGAGTGCATGCGTTTTCAGGATTAAATTTATATGCTATAGCCCAACGTGGAGATTTTGCAGTGAAACCAAGATTCAATTGTTGTCTTAAGGAATTAATCTTGAACACGAGACCATCAGTTGCGACAGGAAGCTCTTTTCTATGGGTATCCCAATATGAAATATACTCATTAACGTCATCCAGAGAATTAAGCAGTCTCATCTCAGAAGCGACTTTAAAACCCCATTTCTTGGCTGCCAGCATATTGTCATAATGATTGTCAAAAGGTAGATTATCACCTAAAAGATAATAAAAACGAGCATCGAGATGTCTTTTCGCGACTTCTTTAGAATCCTGCATCTTGAGAGTGCCTGAAGCTGCATTCCTGGGATTGGCAAATAAAGGTTCTTCATTATAGGCTCTTTCAGCATTTAGTTTCTCAAACACCTCCCAGGGCATAAGTATTTCGCCCCTGATTTCGAATTCATCAGGCCAGTCTCCAGGCTGAAGTCGAAGGGGGACACTTCGAATTGTCTTGACATTTGCTGTCACATCATCACCTTGGGTTCCATCACCTCTTGTGACAGCCCTTACTAACATCCCATTTTTATAGGTTATGGAGATAGATGTGCCGTCAAACTTCATTTCTCCTACGATGCTGAATTTCTCATCTCCCAGGGCACGTTTTAGTCTGTCAAACCATTCATCCACTTCCGCAATCGAATATGAATTTGACAATGACATCATTGGTCTTTCGTGGATAATATGCTCAAAACCTTTTGTCAAATCCGAACCTACTCTCTGAGTTGGAGAAAGAGGGTCAGCAAATTGAGGATATTCTTTTTCCAGACTTTCAAGTTCCTTCATCAGGAAATCAAACTCTTTATCTCCTATCTCCGGTGAGTTGAGGATATAGTAGTTATGATTATGTCGATGAAGCTCAGTTCTGAGAGTCTCAATTTTTTGTTTTATTTCATCAATATTCATAGGAGCAGAAGTTATAAAGAATTTAAGACTTATTATAAAATTTTTATTTCCGTTTCTTTGGGAACAGTCTGTGAATGTGAAGAAGCTGACGATGCACATCTCCACCACTAATAACTATTGAAACAGCAAGAAGAATAAGAACCATACCTAAAGCAATCCGAGGAGATAAAGTTTCTCCAAAAATAAAGACTCCGATGGCTACAGCAGTTACCGGTTCCAACGCTCCCAAAATTGCTGTAGGAGTTGGTCCGATAAGTTGGATAGCAGACGTTGTGCAAAGGAAAGAGATTGCAGTAGGGAAAATAGCGAGTCCAAGAAGATTGACCCAAGATATAATACTTTCCGGAGGAGTAAAATTGTTCTGGGCAAGAATCTTCACAATAAAGACAGTAATACCGAACACCAACACATAAAATATTACTTTGAGTGTAGGCATATATCTCAATTTAGTTTGATTGACACCGACGATATATATTGCGTATGTCATTGAGGAGACCATAACCAGCAATGTTCCGAACCATGAAAGGGTAGAACCATCTGACTTTTTAAACAACAAGAAAATACCGGACAATGCCATAACTATACAAATTATGGTTGAAACTGTGAGTTTCTCCTTAAAACCGACAGCCATAATAACAGCCACCATAATAGGATAGACAAAGAGCATCGTTGAAGCAATTCCGGCATCCATATATGTATAGCTTAGAAATAAGGTCAGTGATGAAAGAGCCATAAGCAATCCCATTATACAAAGTTGACTGAGCTGTTTAAGACTCACCTTGAACTGATTTCCCCCTCTTCTGAAAAGCAACATCAATCCCATTACAGGTATTGCAAGGAGATAACGAAAAAATAAGACCGTATCAGGCGACATTCCCTCAGAATAAAGAGGAAGTGCAAATAATGGATTTGTCCCATAGCTTGCAGCCGCCAATGCTCCTATCAAATAACCTTTTGATTTATTAGAAATCATCTGATTGAATATATGGATAATGAACGCTCCAAAGAAATAGGGCTTCTGCAGGCATAGAAATACCCGCCGCACACCTATCTTTCTTCTGAATTATGTTTTTAAAATCAACAATATTTATTTTATCTCTGCCGACGTCAACTAAAGTGCCAACGACAGCACGAACCATATTTCTCAAAAACCTGTCAGCCGAAATTGTGAATACAATACCGTCTTTTATAAATATTGGGAGCTCATCTTTATTGTCAGTCCATAGAGCTTTAGTAACATTACAGATATTAGTTTTAGCATCTGAATGTAATTTTGCAAACGAAGTGAAATCCTCTATTTCCAATAAAACGGAAGCAGCCTTATTCATCTTGTCAATGTCTAATCTGACAGGTGATTGATATGAAAAAGGGTAAAAGAAAGGTGTTTTATCGTAGGATACGAAATACTTATAAGTCCTGGCTGTTGCATCAAAACGAGCATGAGCGTCTTCATGAACTTTTATCAAGTCGTAAAACGCTATATCTTTCCCTATTAATTTGTTTAATGAAAGCAAAAACCTTTTCTTATCATTAATTTCGTATGGAATATCAAAATGTGCAAACATTTCACGAGCATGAACACCGGTATCTGTTCTTCCTGCTCCTACAATTGATATTGGGAGGCGTGTCAAAATTGACAACGCCTCCTCAATTTTCTGCTGTACAGATTCAGCATTGGGCTGAATTTGCCATCCATGGAATTTACTCCCATTATATGCCAATTTCAGAAAATAACGCATTTCCCTTTTAAGGATTAATCTTTTTCAAGATAGGTGATTCCATAGAGACCGGAGCGATAATTATTCAAGAATTGACGACCCTCTTCAGGTGTTATGACACCTTGTTTCATCGATTTTGAAACCCACGCCTCCAGATTTCTTACAAGTTTTTTAGGATTATACTCTACATAATCCAAAACATCCGTCACCGGCTCTCCATCTATTACTTGTTCAATTTCATAACCGTCTTTATCTACAGAAATATGGACAGCACTGGTATCGCCAAATAGATTGTGAAGATCGCCTAAAATTTCCTGATAAGCCCCAACAAGGAAAACTCCGATATAATATTTATCATTAGCTTTCAATGCGTGGACCGGAAGAGAATAAGACATTCCTTGTGGTGAGACAAAACGGTTTATCTTACCATCGGAGTCACAAGTTATATCCTGGATAGTACATCTTCTTGAAGGTTTTTCATCCAAGCGAGATATAGGCATGATCGGGAATACCTGATCTATAGCCCAGGAATCCGGTAAACTCTGGAAGAGAGAGAAATTGCAGAAATATTTTTCAGGCAACATTCTATCCACTTTTTTCAGTTCTTCCGGTGGATGTTTCATTGAACGAGTCAGATCATTCACATCTCTTGCTACTGACCAGAACAATTTCTCTATTTGAGCTCGTGTGCGCAAATCAAGCAGACCGAGACTGAATAAATCCAACGCCTCTTCTCTGATTTGAAGAGCATCGTGCCAATCTTCAAACATTGTTGTAGGATTTATTCTGTCCCAGATGTTGTAGAGTTCTTTAGCAAGTTCATGATCATTCTCATCAACTGTTTCGTTATCATTCCAGATAGGGAGTTGTGTTGTCTCAAGCACCTCTATAATTAATACAGAATGATGGGCGGTCAGCGATCTTCCGCTTTCAGTTATAATATTTGGTTGCGGAAGATTATTTTTTACGCACACATCAACCAAAGCGGATACACCATCATTGACGTATTCCTGAATTGAATAATTCATTGAGTGTTCTCCCGAGGAAGATCGAGTCCCGTCATAATCCACCCCAAGACCTCCTCCTATATCAACAAACTGAATGTTAAAACCAATTTTAGATAACTGCACATAGAACTGCATTGCTTCTCTGAGTGCATTTTTTATGCGTCTGATTTTAGTAATCTGGCTTCCTATATGGAAATGAATGAGTTTAAGGGCATCCTTTAAATTATTTTTCTCCAAATATGAAAGAGCCTCAAGAAGCTCTGACGAATTCAGACCAAATTTGCTTACGTCGCCTCCGGATTCTTCCCATTTGCCGCTACCTGAAGATGAAAGTTTGATTCTTATTCCCATATTGGGCACTATACCCAGGCGTTTTGCAACGTTATGAATCAGTTTAAGTTCATTGAGTTTTTCAACAACAAGATATATTCTTCTACCCATTTTTTGAGCAAGAAGAGCAAGCTCAACATAATCCTCATCTTTATAGCCGTTACAAACTATGAGGGAGTTTGTATTAAGACTAACTCCTAAAACTGCGTGCAGTTCCGGTTTTGAACCTGCTTCAAGTCCAATATTGTATTTATTTCCATGGCTTACAATTTCTTCGACAACCTGTCGCATCTGATTGACCTTAATGGGGTATACAATAAAGTTCTGTCCTTGATAATTATATTCATCTGCCGCCTTTTTAAAACATGATGAAATTTTCTGAATACGATTATCCAGAATATCAGGGAAGCGCAAAAGCACCGGAGCAGAGACATCTCTCAACTTTAGTTCATCTATGACTTCCTTAAGGTCGACCGAAGCACCTCCTTCACGCGGAGTGACCTGTACATGACCCTTATCATTTATAGAGAAATATTTCAGACCCCACCCGCTGATATTATATATTTCAGCAGAGTCTTCAATACGCCATTTTCTCATTGGTATTTAATTTAAAAATTTATTATTGTTTTCTCCCTACTATTTCAAAACGCTCTACAATTATTTCAGTTTTGCGTCTTGTTATTTTCATTCTGTCCTCATATTCACGGCTCCTTAAATATCCTTCTACAAACAATTGAGTGCCTTTCCTCACATATCTTTCGACAATAAGAGCATTCTGTCCTCCAAAAACTAATGAATGCCATTCAGTAGTTTCTACTCTCGCAGTGCCTCTGATTTCATTCGTAGCAAGAGAGAGGTAGGCTACAGGATTGTCTTTAGCGGGATACCTTACATCAGGGTCATTACCGACATGACCCAGAAGTATGACTTTGTTCACTGACATATTATTGGAAATCAAGCAAACCAGGAAGTAGTGGCATCAGGTGACAGAGTATTTCCTTTATTATAAAGGGTAGGTTTCAGGCAGAGACCAACTTTTTCATGAAGAGAAAATAATAAATTAAGAATATGAGTTGCATCTCCTGCACCACCTCTTAAAAATCCATCTGCCACTACTTCCAGCTCTAATAAACCGGCACCCGGCTTGGATATAAATATCAAACATTTTTGAGTGCCTTCTACCTCAGCATCGCTTACAGATTCTCGCGTTGTAAAAGTGAAATTATGATCATCATAAGTTTCTTCCAGTATTCTTGAAATTTCATCAATACCTAAGGAACATTTGAAAATAATACTTTCCCTGATTGAACGAAGTGAATTAGAGGGATGAAGAGAAATATTTACTTTTGAATCAAAACTATGCTGAATACTCTTTAGTTGATTCTCAATCTCCTCTGCAACTCTATTAATATCTATGGATGTAACAAGACTCTCAGGCAGTTTTACATTAATCTCAATATCTGAAGTCAACAAAAGGTGAGCTGCTAAAGGATACAGAGGTATCAAAGATACCGAAGCTATAGGCGTCGGAACGGTTGCAAGCCTGGCACCTCTGACTAAAGCCTTTCTATTCATTTCTGAGAGTCCATAAACAAATTCTGACGGTTTCCAGTCATCGTGTCTGTCAGGAGACATATCAATCACCCTAAGATCTTCCCAATCTCCTATATGTTCGATTAATGAATTCACAATGGGAGAGTTTTCAGCAATGAATATCGCATCCAATTTCGAAGGATCGATTTTATCAACAAAGAAAAAATCGGTTTCTCCAATAAATCCATGATGTACTGAAGAAATTCGATGACCGGTCAACGAGGGAGCATAAAGAGATAAAATGTCCACTTCAGGGTGATTTATCAAAATACGCAATAATTCACCGGCATCCGGAGTCTGAGCACCTATAATACCAACCTTAATCATGTTATTAGATGTTTATATCCTCGACGTTAATACCCAAAATATTTGCAAATAATTCAGCAGCTCTCTGACGAGTCACGTTTTCTCTCAAAACTGCCAGTATAGTGTCAGTCCCTGATATTGTACCTAAGATTTCCGGAGAATTACTCATATCAATATCATAAGCTAACCCGGAGGCATATCCGTTTCTCGTTTTAATAACAGCCAGACAGCCTGAGAATTGAATAGAAACAAATCCGCTTTGATAGTTGGCTTTAGCTAAAGGCTGACCATAGTTGAGCAATCTGTCTTTGAGAGAGTCACTTTCCGGAAGGACATACATATACGTTCCTCTGTCAGTAGGAACTTTTGTCGTACGCAACATCTTAAGATCTCTCGATAAGGTTGCCTGAGTGACCTGATGACCCTTTTGAGCAAGAATTTCAGCTAACTCTTCCTGACTACCAATACATTGATTTTTAATTAAATCAATTATAAGATCAATTCTTTTCTTTCTATTTTTCATTGAGTGTCTGAATTTTTGCTTCTCCGATCAATTTCCTTTTTGATTTTTGCGGCTTCCTCGTAGTCTTCCTTTTCCGCAGCCCTTATCATGGCTTCAGACAGTTGCTTTATTGTCAGTTTAGATAAATCAGATTCTTTGGAAACCTTAACTTCTGTTTCATCAATTTCATTTTCTTCATCCTGTGCCTGACTGTTTTCAGGATCAAATCCGGCTTCCATGAGAACAGACTCCGAAGTGTATATAGGGGCTCCAACACGAATTGCGAGAGCAACCGCATCTGACGACCTTGCATCTATCACTATTTCATCTGTCCCATTAAAAAAATGAAGATCTGCGGCAAAAACACCATTCGGAAGTTTTCTGATTTCAACTTCCTGCAAACTTATGCCGAATGCTTCGAGAGCAGCAACCATTGTGTCATGTGTCAATGGTCTTGGAGTAGCGACTTCCTGCAATTTGCACTGTATAGCTTGAGCTTCCGGAAACCCGATTATGATGGGAATGCGACGCTTAGCTCCTACTTGCTGGAGTATTAAGGCATAAACACCTGATTCTATTTGATTGAATGTAATGCCTACGAGTTCTAATCTATATCTTTTATTCATGTTCAGATTCTAAAATATCGGGAGTTTTTCTTTTCTTAAATTTTTTTAACGGAGTTGTAATCATTGCCGAACCAAGACAGAGCTGGCTGTCCGGAGAATAAATGATTGCATATTGTCCCGGAGCAATGCCCTGTATATCGGTATCCGATTTTAACAGTAAATGCCCATCTTCATTAAAAGAGAGTGTCCCGGAATGAAACTCGGGAGAATGTCGGGTTTTAAATGAGATGACTATAGGATTTCCCTCATTTGCTTTTATAGGATCTATTGTGATCCAATTAGGTTCTGTAAGGGTAATTTCTTTTCCATATTGAAGAGGAGTAGTGTAACCATTTGATACGTAAATTACATTATCCCTCACATTTTTTCTCACCACAAACCAGGGACCGCCACTCAATCCGAGACCTTTTCTCTGACCTATGGTATAGAACCAGTAACCTCTATGAGTTCCTATTTTTTTCCCGGTTTCTATTTCTATAACCGGACCCTCTTTCTCTCCCAGATGACGTGCGATAAAATCTGAATAATTGATTTTTCCTAAAAAGCAGATTCCTTGAGAATCCTTTCTGGATGCATTTGGAAGATTAGCTTCCGTTGCAATTTTTCTGACTTCAGATTTATCTAAATTACCCAAAGGGAAAAGAATATGAGATAACTGATCGTATGATATTTGAGCAAGGAAATCTGTCTGATCTTTAACAGGATCTTTTGCTGTAGCCAGATATAACTTGCCGTCAATCTCTTTTATTGAAGCATAGTGTCCGGTAGCCGTCTTATCAAATTCCTTACCCCAACGGTCTTCAAAAAAACCAAATTTGATAAGCTTATTACACATTATATCGGGATGAGGAGTCAACCCCTTTTTCACAGTCTTCAAAGTGTAATCCATTACGTGTTGCCAATATTCTTCATGGAGAGAAACAACCCTCAACGGAAGATTATATTTTCTCGCAATAAGGCTACACATTTCTATGTCTTCTTCAGCTGAGCAGTCACCCTCATCATTATCCATGCCTATTCTTATATAGAAGAGATGCAGATCGTGACCTTCCTGATAAAGCTTATGGACAACCACCGCACTGTCAACACCGCCGGAAATTAAAACTGCAATTTTCATACTTCCTCCAATTCTCCTTCACTTTTATTCTCGGAATGAATAATATGCAATGAAAGAAAATAGTCGACAGAAATTTTTCCCGGACCAACGAGCAGAATAAAAAAATATATACCCAAAAACATTATGGGAAGATAGCCTTGCTGTTGCCAGTCGAGAAGATAAGACGCTTCCGAGACAAAATCATGAAGCAAAAAATATTCAGCCACTATCATTGAAATTATGGGAGGTATCGTCATAAATCTTGTAAGGAAACCACACATAATAAATGCGGAACATGTAATCTCAATCACAGTCATGACAATAAGCGAACCTTCTGATCCGAGGCTAAGTACGGAAGGGAAAAGGTGTTTGACTTCATCAAAATGTATAATCTGTCTTACTCCAAATTGCATCAGCATAATTCCAACGAAAAGGCGGAGGAACAGCCTACCAAGATTAGTGTAAGAATAACCTGTGAACCTGAAATAGGTTCGCTTGATAAATTTTGATATCGAATTTTTAGCCATATTATTCTTCCTTTAATTGTTTCAGGAGAGTCTCCACAGATGATTGCAGGTTAGAATTCTTAATAAGAATTTTTCCGTCTGATCCAATTACATATACAGAAGGATTCATTCTTAAATCATAAATTTCTTTTAAATTTTCACCGGCTCCAACACTCCACTTGGGAGAATAGTTGTTAACCTGATCCTCCCATCCATCCTTTTTATCAGGGAGAATAAAAAGGATATTTATCTTCCCTTTATCAAGGGCGTTTATAATTTTGAGATTTGATTCAATTTTTAATCTTGCCATTCTCCATTCTGTATCCCAGGGGTCCCCAAAAATAATCATTGTAGGAGTTGACATAGGGAAGTAAGAGGATGAAGAGCCATTTCGATTTTCAAACTTGAATTTTTTTGCTATCTGTCCCTCTTTTGAATTAGAAATCGCCTCCAGCTGTTTGATGTATTTCCCTTTTCTCGCAGGTGTTATCTTTTTGTTTGCAGAGAGTGCATTTAAAAATTGCATATAGACCTCATCAATCCAAAATTCTGCTCTTGGTCCGTAAATATTTTCCTCGGCAGCTTTTGTAAACTGTAACAATAAAGTTGGATTTTTTACAAGATTATTGATGAGCTTTTGATTAGCTGATAATGTGGTCTCTCTGTCAGCGAACCTCATTGCCACAGAATATACTCTGAAGGCATGGTTCAGAGCATTCTGGTCAACCGTATTTTTATTTTTCAGATCCAGTTTATCCCAGAAATGTTCCACTATGTAATTTGACTTCTCAGACATGGTCGGCAATTCCTCGGGAGCAACCGGATATTCAAAAAGAGATTGTATTTCAATGACATCTTGCGCTAAAAGAGGGGAGGGGTTCACGACTTCCAGTAGCATTGACAGCATTAAATATTTAAGGCATTTCCTTATCATTTTATTGAATTATTCAAAATTATTCTTCAACGAAATTTTTAATATGGGCAGCCCAGGCTTTATATCCTTTTCCAAGGAGATGGAGCCCATCATTAGTGTAATTCCTTTTAAGTTTTCCGTTTTCATCCGAAAGAGAAGGCCATAAATCAATGAAAGTTGCATCATTATTTTTAGCTATCTCCTGAAGCAGTTCATTTACTTTCAAAATAACATTCTCCTTTCCTCTCAAATTTTTATATCTTCCAAAGTCATTATTTATCGGCATCAATGACTGAATATAAAGACGAGTGGAAGGAGATTTTGTTCTTATCTCTTTCACGAGCAACTCATATTCATCTGCTATCTGACAAGGTGTAAGATTATGCGAGACGTCATTTATCCCGATTAAGAGAAAAATTTTAGAAGGTTTGCCGGAAGTGACTTGATCAAGACGCTCTCTTACTCCTGAAATCACATCCGAATTTATTCCTCTGTTTTTTACTGATTCCTTATCAAATAATTCGGCAAATTCTCCGCCATCAGTTATAGAGTTGCCTAAGAAGACAATATCATTTTCATTGATAGGCAGCTTATCGAATAACGAGACTCGCTGATGCCAGTAACTACTTCTTGCCTCAACAGAAAAATCAGGAGTAAAGAAGCATGTTAAAAATAATATAACTGCTGGCTCTT
>JAIDPA010000120.1 GCA_029062985.1 Muribaculaceae bacterium | reverse complement strand
TGCGAACCTTGGACCAGGATATCTCTCTTGCAAAGTGGACCGGACCAAACTCTGAACCAACTCCACAAATCATTGTACCATAGTCAGTAGCATGTCGAAAGTGTAGAAAATCTTGGTTCATAAGTGAACCATAACTACGTCTTTAGTAAAGAAAATAGCCATCCCCTGATCCCCTAATGTAAGTCTTTTTAAATGAAAGAGCCGTGAATATTATGCTAAAAAATTATGTTGTTCAGCATAAAATTACTAATTTTGCAACAAATTTTAACAAATATTTAAGTCAAATGAACCTTTCCGGACCTATCGACTTTAAACCGAAATTTTTTTCGGCACTGAAGGATTATTCCTTTTCACGTTTTAAATCTGACCTGATTGCAGGCATTGTTGTTGGTATTGTGGCTTTGCCGCTTGCTGTCGCTTTCGCAATTGCAAGTGGAGTGAGTCCTACGGTTGGTCTTGTAACTGCTATTATCGGTGGTTTCCTTGTTTCTGCTTTTGGAGGTTGCTCCGTTCAGATTGGTGGTCCTACAGGAGCATTCATTATAATTGTCTATGGAATAATTGAAAACTTCGGTCTTGAAGGGTTGGCTATAGCAACTTTCATGGCAGGTCTTATTCTGGTGCTGTTAGGATTGTTTCATCTCGGGACTGTGATAAAGTTTATCCCTTATCCTATAGTAGTCGGTTTCACGGCAGGTATCGCCTTGACAATCTTTTCGACACAGATGAACGATTTTTTCGGGTTAGGACTTTCGAATGTTCCGGCTGCATTTCTTCCCAAATGGGGAATGTATTTCAACAATATCTCTAATATTGACCCTGTCACTCTTTGTGTTGGAATTGTCTCTTTGTTGATAATAATTTTTGTTCCCAAAATTTCCAAAAAGCTTCCCGGAGCCTTAATCGCAATTATTATAGTCACTTTCGCAGTCTGGATTTTAAATTCCTATTATCCGGAATTTCATGTTACTACAATTGGTGATCGTTTCGGCAAAATGGCTACGGATATACCCCAGCCAAAGGGTTTCAGCTTATCAATGGATACAATCAACCTGTTATTACCCTCGGCGTTCACAATTGCCATTCTCGGAGCAATAGAATCCTTGCTTTCAGCTACAGTAGCAGATGGTGTGACAGGTTCAAGAACAGGCTCAAACACTGAATTAATAGGGCAGGGGATTGCTAATATTGTGGTGCCGTTTTTTGGCGGTATTCCTGTAACAGGAGCAATTGCAAGAACAATGACAAACATCACAAACGGAGGAAGAACTCCGGTTGCCGGTATAATTCATTCAATTGTATTGCTTCTTATTTTCCTTTTCATGATGCCTCTTATCAATCTTGTGCCTATGGCATGTCTTGCTGCCGTGCTGATTATGGTGAGCTATAATATGAGCGGCTGGAGAATTGTAAAGGGAATGTTCAATAATCCGAAAGGGGATGTCACGATATTGGTGGTTACATTCCTGCTGACAGTCATATTCGACCTTACTATCGCTATTGAAATAGGTCTTCTTCTGGCAATTATTCTTTTCTTGCGCCGTGTGACTGAAAACACAGAGATAAAAGTTTATAGTGAACAGCTCGATGTCGCAGCAGGCACCGAAGCCACAACTCACGAGGTTCTGGATGTCGCTAAGGGGGTACAGGTGTATGAAATTGACGGTCCCTTCTTTTTCGGAGTAGCAACAAAATTTGATGAGATGATGCGTACATCCATGGCTGACACTCCGATAGTGCGAATTATCAGAATGAGAAAAGTGCCGTTCATAGATGCTACGGCTGTTCATAATCTCGAAATTCTGATTAAGTCGTCTCAAATGGAGGGTATTCACGTGGTTCTTTCAGGTGTAAATGACAATGTGAAGGCAGTTCTTGAGCACGCAGGAATAGATAAATTAATCGGTCATGACCATATTTGCTCTCATATAACTCAGGCGGTGAAGATGGCTAATGCGATAGCTTCCCGAGTGGCGGCAGAAGCAGTATTGGCTCATTAATCTATCTGTCTGACAATTTTCTGATAAAGCAAAAGGAGGCTGGAAAATTCCAACCTCCTTTTGCTTTATCATCTTTAGAGCGCGTTTTTAATTAATTTCAAATCGGTTCTCTGCCAATTCCGGGAGGAGTGCATATTCAAGCACTTCCTCAACCGTATCAACGAAATGGAATGTCAGACCTTTCAGATACCTACCGTTTATTTCGTCAATATCTTTCTTATTTTCTTTTGAAATAATTATGTCTTTTATTCCGGCTCGTTTGGCAGCGAGAATTTTTTCCTTGATTCCTCCGACGGGAAGCACCTTCCCTCTCAAGGTTATTTCTCCTGTCATTGCAATCTTTTCCCTTACCTTTTTACCCATGAAAGCCGATGCAAGAGAAGTAGCCATTGTTATTCCTGCTGAGGGTCCGTCTTTGGGTATCGCACCTTCCGGAACATGGATGTGAATATTCACTTTTGAAAATAGCTCAGGATTAATCCCTATTTTGTTGGCATGAGCTTTAAGATACTGAAGAGCGATGACAGCCGATTCTTTCATGACATCACCTAAGTTTCCCGTCAAAGTGAGTTTTTCGCCGTTCCCCGGTGAAAGGGAGGATTCAATGAAAAGAATTTCTCCCCCGACTTGAGTCCAAGCCAGACCCGTAACCACTCCGGCAAACTTATTATGTTCGTATGTATCAGGATTGACCTCCTCCTTTCCAAGATATTCCTTTACTGACGAAAGTTGAATCTCTTTCGGATAATCTTTGTCAGATGCTTTAAGACGCGCAACCTTACGGAGCACTTTCGCAATTTTCTTTTCAAGCTGCCTGACCCCTGATTCCCTTGTGTAGCGTTCTATTATGTATCTCAGGGCATCTTTTGTGAAGGTTATCTCATCCTCCGGAAAACCGTGTTCCAGAAGACTTTTGGGCACAAGATGTCTGCGGGCGATCTCAATTTTCTCTTCAGGAATGTATCCGCCAATTTCAATCACTTCCATTCTGTCGAGCAACGGACGCGAAATTTCCTGGAGAGAATTGGCTGTCGCAATAAACATTATTTTTGACAGATCATAATCGAAGTCTATATAATTGTCATGGAATTTGTTGTTCTGTTCAGGATCCAGAACTTCCAGGAGTGCAGTCGAAGGGTCTCCTTTAAAATCTTTGCCAATTTTGTCAATTTCATCAAGCACGAAGACAGGATTTCCTGTGCCACACTTTGCAAGAGCAGTGAGAATCCGTCCGGGCATAGCTCCGATATATGTGCGTCGATGTCCGCGTATCTCAGCTTCATCATGAAGACCTCCTAAAGAGACACGTGCATATTCCCTTCCTATAGCATCTGCTATTGATTTTCCCAAAGAAGTCTTACCAACTCCCGGAGGACCGTAGAGACAGATGATAGGAGCCTTCATGTCATTTCGAAGCTTGATGACTGCCATCTGCTCTATGATTCGCTCTTTTACAGTCTCGAGACCGTAATGATCTCTGTCAAGGATTTTTTCAACTTTTGAAAGAGCAAAATTATCCGGGCTATAACTTCCCCAAGGGAGATTTAAAAGAGTGTCAAGATATGAATATTGAACCGAATATTCCGGATTCTGAGAATTTAGCCTTTCAAGTTTCTTTAATTCTTTTTCAAAATGACTCTTCGCATCTTTACTCCAGATTTTCTTTCGGCTTCGCTCCTTAAGCTCTTCGATGTCAGAATTGGTTTCCTCTCCGCTTAGCTCACTTTGGATAGCTTTCATCTGATGTTTCAGAAATTCCTCACGCTGCTGACGAGAGATGTCTTCATGAGTGCGCATCTGTATGTCAGCTTGAATCTGTAATTTCTGCGACAACTTGTCAATTGATATAAGAAAGCGTTCAAGTAAGGTCTTGTATGAGTCAGCAATCAGAAGTTTTGCTTTTTCATTCAGCTCAAGAGGTGTGTTCTGGGCAAGAAAGAAAAGCTTTCTTTCCTTTTCATCTCGTATTTCCTCAAGAGAAAACTGAAGCCTGTTGGTCTCCTGTTCCGGAAAATAACTCATTATGTGCTTGAAGTTTTCTTCAATCTCCTTTTCAAGCAGTTCTGTTTCTTCATCCGTCTCTCTAATAAAAGGAGGAATCAATTCAACCATGCATAAAGGCACCGGTGTCTTCTTGACAATACGTTTAAGGGCTGCTCGCGGACCGGGCATTAAAAATGCAACGGGAACACTTCCCGGAATTTTTATAATCTTTATGACTTTGCAGACTACTCCTATCGGATAGAAATCTCTTATCCTTGAAGGGGTCTCAATATTTTCCTTAATGGTTGCTGAAATTATGCATTCTTTTGTTTTGAAAGCATTTTCAGCTACATTTTCCATGGTTTCGTTAAATAGTTTGACAGGTTGGGGGATGCCCGGAAAGACAACTTCATCGGGCAATGCGAGAAGAGGGAGGGCATTGTTGTCAAAATCAAACTTTTCGAGTTCCTCACCGGAAGGGAACTCAGCAATAAAAGAACCGCTGATCTGTATCTCCGGTCCTTCTTGAACGTTCTGGGGTAGCTTTTTCTTAAACATGACGCAAAGTTACATAAATTTCTTTAGATTTATTTTTGAAGTGGTTTAAACTTTTTCTATTAATTAAACTTTCGCAAGCTCAAGTTGAGGTTTATCAGTTTAATCAGCTAAGGTATTTCAGACACTCGGTTATTATAACCGAAAATCACGATGAGCAGGAATATCCGATTTCGTGGCAGGAATCTGACGGTAAAGCCGCCGACGGCTTCGACGGAAATATCAGTGCTTTTAAATCCTCCTATGATGATCTTGACACCAGAATGTCAGGAACAAGAATGTCTATGTAAAAATGGTGACGTCCCGATATCACTGCCGAAGACGTCACTTTAGTATGAAAAACTGTCATTATTTCAAAATAGCCAATAGGCTAATGAGACGGAGAGTGTACGCTGCTTGCCGTTGCCGTAATATGTAGCTGTGGCAAGACCAAGATCGTATTCAGCCTTCAGTGTGAAATGACGGTAGTTGAGGTTAATGGCAAACGCCAATCCTCCATCTGCTCGGTTACAAGGTCTGAACGGGGCAACGCCCTCCCTGCTCTCTGTATGTGAGAATGTATTGACCCTCCCCACGTATGGTTGATTGTACTTGTCCACTCCGGTAACAAAGGAATCTCCGTTTATGCCTACTGCGAAATAACCTCCGACTTCCGGCTTGATGCTGAAATG
>JAIDPA010000012.1 GCA_029062985.1 Muribaculaceae bacterium | reverse complement strand
TACGAAACCGTTTTCATTTTAACTCCCGTTTTGTCTGACGAACAGATGAAGGAAGCGGTAGAAAAATTCAAAGGCGTACTTCAGGAAAATGGCGCTGAAGTAGTCAATGAGGAGACCTGGGGTCTCAAGAAACTTGCTTATCCTATCCAGAAGAAATCAACAGGCTTCTATTGCCTTCTTGAATTCAAGGGTGAGCCTACAATCGTAAAGAAGCTCGATATCGCTTTCCGTCGTGACGAGCGCGTAATCCGTTTCCTCACATTCCGTCTTGACAAATACGCACAGGAATATGCAGAGAAGCGTCGCAACCTGAGAGCAAAAAAAGCAAGTGAAACCCCCGCTGAGGCTCCTGCCGAGGCAGCTAACTAATATGTAGATTATGGCAGCTAACAGCGAAATCCGTTACCTGACTCCACTTTCAGTGGACACAAAGAAGAAAAAATACTGCCGTTTCAAGAGAAGCGGAATCAAGTATATCGACTATAAGGATCCTGAATTCCTCAAGAAATTCCTCAACGAGCAGGGCAAAATCCTTCCCCGCCGCATCACCGGCACTTCACTCAAGTTCCAGCGCAGAGTGGCACAGGCTGTGAAACGCGCACGCCACCTTGCACTTCTTCCCTACGTGGCAGACTTGATGAAATAATCAATTTTAACCTGTAAAAAAGAGAATTTCAAGATGAAAGTAATACTTTTAGAAAATGTAGCCGATCTCGGTTATAAAGATGATGTCGTGGAAGTGAAAGACGGCTATGGCCGCAACTATCTCATTCCGCAGGGCAAGGCAATCATTGCTTCATCAGCCGCTCTTAAGCGTCTTGCTGAAGATCAGAAACAGCGTGCTCACAAGATAGCAAAAATCAAGGCAGATGCTGAAGCTGCTGCTGCAGCTCTCGAAGGCGTTAAGCTCACAATCGGCGCTAAGACAAGCTCTACCGGCACTGTATTCGGTTCTGTAAATGCTCTCCAGATTGCTGAGGCTCTCGAGAAACTCGGACATAACGTTGACCGCAAGATTATCTATATCAAGGAGCCGGTTAAAGAAGTCGGCACATATACTGCCACAATCAAATTCCATAAGGAAGTGGCTAAGGATATAGAATTTGAAGTGGTAGCTGAGTAAGATTTCAGGTCCAAGGTTAAAACGACAGGCATTGATTATTCATCTTCGACAGGCAGCCTGATGTCTGTATGGAGATAAGTCTTTCCAGATGCCTCGCCATTGGGCTTAAATGAACATAATATAGAAAGCCGCTGCGCATTTTTGCGTGGCGGCTTTCTATATTGAATAATTTTTATTAATTTTGCAATGGTAGGATTTTGGAATAAGTCAAAATTCAAGAAAGGGGAGGGAAACGTAAAAACTGATAATTTTTAAAATCAAAATATAATGAAATTCAATATCGACGGTAGGCTGTTTCAGCAGCAATTGCAGGCTGTCAACAAAGTGATTAATTCAAAGAATGCATTGTCAATACTTGATAACTTTCTGTTTCAACTCGAGGGAGGTTATCTGACCATCACAGGCAGCGACCAGGAGAATATGGTCACGGCTCGTGTTGAAGTGGCGGATTCTGACGGAGACGGAGCAGTGGCAGTGCCTGCCAAGACTCTTCTTGAGATCACAAAGGAGGTCAGCAATCAGCCTCTCACTTTCTCCCTGAATGACGCAACCGGGGAAATTGATCTCACCTTCCTGACAGGACATTTCCGCTTTATGGGTATCAATGCCGATGAATATCCCGCAGGAGAGAAACCTGATGCAGACGCAATCACTCTGACAGTGCCTTCGTCAGTCGTGATGAAGGGTATCGAAAAGACTATCTATGCAGTCAGCCCGGAGACCATTCGCCCGATGATGACAGGTATCTACTGGGATATCCATGAAGGAGACATTACATTTGTGGCCAGCGACACTCACAAACTTGTGAGATATATCAACGCTCAAGTTGATCCCGATCTTGACACAAGTTTCATCATGCCTGCAAAGCCGGCGTCAATATTGAAGGGAATCCTTGGTAAAGAAGAGCAGCCCGTGACAATCATTATCGGTAAGAAGGGAGCTAAATTTGAATTCGGCGATTATACGCTCAGTTGTCGTTTCATTAAGGGTAATTATCCAAATTACAATAGGGTCATCCCGACAAGCAATCCTTTTGTCCTGACAGTTGACCGAGAGACTTTGCTCAACGCTATGCGAAGAGTGGCTATTTTTGCAAGCAAGGCTTCCAATCTCGTGAAGTTTGAACTCACACAGGATGGAATACGTCTGGCAGCGCAAGATCTTGATTACGGCACATCCGCAGAAGAACGAGTAATGTGCGAGTATAAAGGGAATGATATGACAATCGGCTTCAATTCGCTTTTCACAATAGAGATTCTAAATAACTTGGGTGGAGAGACAGTGCTCATCAAGCTGTCAGATCCGGCACGCCCCGGCATTTTTGAACCTCAGGATCAGGAAACCAACGAAAATATCGTGACCATCCAGATGCCCATGCAGGTCATTGAGTGATTCTCATGGGTTAAGACGTTAGGTAGTGGCTATAGCTTAATAAAAATTTTTGAAAATGAAGCTGAAACTTGAGAGACCCCTGATTTTCTTCGATCTGGAGACCACCGGCACCAATATCACACATGACAGAATCGTTGAATTGTCATATATCAAGGTATTTCCCGATGGCACAGAGGAACGCAAGACACGACGCCTGAATCCGGAAATGCACATTCCGGAAGAGAGCTCAGCCATACATCACATCACGGATGAAATGGTAGCAAACGAACCCACATTCCGTCAGATAGCAAAATCTCTTCTTGAAATTTTTTCAGGAAGTGATATTGCGGGATATAACAGCAATAAATTTGACGTCCCTCTCCTCATGGAGGAATTCGGAAGATGCGGCTTGAACTTTGATGTCGCAGGAAGAAGATTTATCGACGTTCAGAATATCTTTCATAAAAAAGAGCAGCGCACATTGATTGCCGCCTATAAATTCTACTGTGGAGAAGAATTGACCGGGGCGCATAGTGCGTTTGAAGACACCGAGGCAACATATAAGGTGCTTCTCGGTCAGCTCGAAATGTATGATGACCTGGAGAACGATGTTGAATTCCTGTCGAAATTCTCCTCAGTCGGAAGAAATGTCGATCTTGCTGCAAGAATTGTGCTGAACGATAAAGACCAGCCGGTTTTCAACTTCGGCAAACATAAAGGGAAAACTGTCAAGGAAGTGTTACGTCGTGAACCTTCGTTCTACGATTGGATAATGCAGGGCGACTTCCCCAAGAACACGAAAGACGTGCTCACTCAGTTGAAGTTTAAATACATGAAAGAAAAAAAGTGAAGAGAATAAGAGATGTCAAATCTTAAAGGGAAACATATAATACTGGGAATATCGGGAGGAATTGCTGCCTATAAGTCGGTGATGCTACTCCGTCTTTTAGTCAAGAAAGGAGCTGAGGTTCAGGTCGTAATCACTCCCAACGGAAAAGAATTCATCACTCCCGTCACCCTCTCTTCACTCAGCGGCAAGCCGGTCGTGAGCGAATTTTTCACAGCCAATACCGGGGAATGGCACAGCCATGTAGATCTCGGAATCTGGGCTGACCTCATGATAGTCGCTCCGGCTACAGCTTCCACAATAGGGAAGATGGCAAACGGTATTGCCGATAACATGCTCATTACGACATATCTTTCAGCAAAAGAGCAGGTGATGGTAGCTCCGGCTATGGATCTCGATATGTGGCGTCATCCGAGCACTCAACGTAATATCGAGACTCTCCGACGCGACGGAGTAATTATCGTCGAGCCGGAAGCGGGAGAACTTGCCTCCGGTCTGATAGGAAAGGGGAGAATGGAAGAACCCGAGAAAATAGCGGAAGCTGCCGAGAGATATTTTTCACGTCAGGAGGAACTTCACGGAAAGAAAGTGCTCGTGACAGCCGGTCCGACGTTTGAAAATATCGATCCCGTAAGATTTATCGGAAACTATTCAAGCGGCAAGATGGGGTTTGCTATTGCTGAAGAATTCGCTGAGCGTGGCGCGGATGTGGTCCTCATAGCCGGTCCGGTCAATGTTCCGCTGCGGGCAGAAGGAATAAGACGCATTGACGTAACTTCGGCAAGGGAAATGAGAGATGCCTGTGTGTCGCATTTCAATGATATGGATTATGTTGTGCTTGCAGCGGCAGTCGCTGACTATGCCCCCGCAGAGGTATCAGACGTGAAAATCAAAAGGGAAGGGACTGACGGAATGACCCTGCATCTCGTGAAGAATCCTGATATTGCCGCGACTCTCGGCGCATTGAAAAAGAATCAGAAACTCATAGGATTTGCGCTCGAAACTGACCATGAACTTGAAAATGCTCTTCATAAACTGAAGAAAAAGAACCTTGACTGGATTGTCCTTAATTCTCTTCGCGACCCTGACGCCGGCTTTATGAAAGACACCAATAAGGTGACTGTCGTAGGGGCGTCGGGCGAAGTAATAGACTTTCCGGCTAAGCAGAAAAGTGAAGTGGCTAAGGACATCATCGATGTTGTGGTTAATGGCGAAACTGAATAGAATTGTTATTTTCCTGTTGTTGTTACTCTTCTCAGGTTTCATCGAAGCTAAGGGTCAGGAACTCAACTGCACTGTGGAGGTCAACAGCAGTGCGGTCGAGGGCACGTATACCGATGTGTTTAAGTCTTTGCAGCAGTCAATCGCGGAATATCTCAATGAACAGCAATGGACCAACACTGTTTTCTCTCCAAATGAACGTATTGATTGCAGGCTTTTCCTTACAGTAAAGGAGTATAAGGATGAGAAAGTGAAGGGTGAATTACAGGTGCAACTGACACGTCCTGTATATAACAGTTCGTACACCACAACTCTTCTTAATTTTAAAGATACTAAAATAGAGTTTAATTATAGGGAGGGGGATAGGCTTGTCCTCGCAGACAACTCCTGGGAAAGCAATCTGACAGGAATACTGAATTTTTATGCTTATCTTTTCTTAGCGTTGGATTTCGACAGTTTTTCGCCAAAAGGGGGGCAGCCTTACTTTGACAAAGCAGCCGGGATTGTTCAGCTTGCTCAATCAAGCGGAGAAATAGGATGGCGCACATTTGAAGACAATCGCAACCGGAGCGCTGTGCTGAGTTCTTTCACAGACAGCAATACGGGAATGATACGCGATCTCAATTATCAATACCACA
>JAIDPA010000119.1 GCA_029062985.1 Muribaculaceae bacterium | reverse complement strand
GTGTGGATCCGGTGGTGCAGACGTCGTCAAGGAGCAGAACCCCTTTACCGTCAAGTTCCTCAGGATGATCAAGGGAGAATATCCCGGATGTGTTTGTAAGACGTTCCTCCCGCGAGAGGGAAGTCTGGGTGCGATGGGCGCGGACGGCTTTGAGATTGAATATAACGGGGAGATTTGTGGCTTGGCTGATGCCTTTGGCAATCTGATGTGTCTGGTTGTAGCCTCGTTTAGCCTGCTTGAAAAAATGCATGGGCATGGGAAGAATCATGTCGATGCCTGAGAAAAAGCCGGTGGTGAAGAGTTCGGAGGCTGCGAGTTCGCCGAGCATAATCCCGATGCCCGGAAACCGTCGGTATTTCAGATCTTGCATAAGGCGTGAGAGCGCCGACCCCGGATTATAGAAAAAATGCCCTGTGGCGCATACGAACGGGAACTGACCGGCGAAACGTTCTTCCATTGGATTCATACGGCGCCGATGGTAGCCGGTGCGCGGTAATGCAGCCAGGCAATGTGTGCAGACGAAGCGTTCGTGGGGCGCAAGAGGAGAGTCACAGACATGACAGACCGGGGGGAAGACGAAATTCAGGAGATCTGTGATCCAATGGGAAATTTTCATTTTTCAGGGGTTTATTCGTCATTTCCTTCTTGCCGCATGGAAGCACGCCTCACAAGACTTGCGACTGCTTTAGATGCGAGGGAGGATTCAAACCCCCGGGAAATGATGTGCTGATAAAGTTTCATACGGTCTTCACGGGCTTTTTCACCCGTAAGGTCAAGCTGTCTGAACTTGGCGAGCGCTACTTTCCGGAGCGCATTCAGATAATCATCCTTATCAATTTCCGCAAGTCCGTGGGCAATGGCATCCGCCGGTATGTGCTTAGCCATTAACGCCAGGCGAATCTTATTGCGTCCCCAGGATGAAAAACGGCATTTATCGCGGGCGAAACTGCGTGCAAATCGTTCGTCGTCAATAAATTTATTTTCGCGAAGGAATTTTATAATCTCTCCGGCGACATCGCCGGGAAGGGAGAGATTCTGAAGCTTACGCATGATGTCAGCCTCACATTGTTCGGAACGCGCGCAGAGGTCTGCCATTCTCAGACGGGCAGCTTCAGGAGAGACAGGCTTCTTCATAAGGCTTGTTTTTTTGCTGTAAGAAAACGGTCTTTCCCGAAGGAGTCTTTAATGATTTCCACATCGGAGAATCCTGAATTTATGACCATTCTTTTCATATCGGCAGCGTGGCGCGGATTTATTTCGAAATATAGTCTGCCCGAGGGGTTAAGACTTTCAGACGCCAGGGATGTTATGCGCCCGTAAAAAATGAGAGGGTCATCATCAGGAACAAACAGGGCGGAATGAGGTTCGTGGAGCAGGACATTATCTTCCATTGACGTCTTTTCAGATTCGTCGATGTAGGGGGGATTGCTAACGATGATATCGAAGGTTTCGGAAGGTTGCCAAGAGAAGATATCGGCTTCGATAAAGGAAATATTCACTTTATGCTCGGCGGTGTTTTTGCGTGCGACTTGCAGGGCTTTCTGAGAGACATCAAGGGCATAGATATACGGGAAACGCAGGGAGCGAGCCAGGGCTATCGCTATGCAGCCCGAGCCTGTACCAATATCGAGCACCCGGAGATCTGTGCGGTCGTCTGCCTCGTCAACGATAAGGTCTACCAGTTCTTCGGTTTCCGGGCGCGGGATAAGGACATCAGGAGAGACTTTGAGATTCAGACCATGGAAGCGGGCTTCCCCGGTGATATATTGGATAGGCTCCTGCTTGAGGAGACGCTGTCGGATTTTCTCTATTTCTGTTTTAATGAAAGGAGAGAGAGGCTCACCTTCGTGAACAATCATATCGACAGCCGACCAGCCTTTAAGATGATGAAAAATTATTCTTATTATAGCTTCGGTCTCTCCTCTGCCATAGATAGGACGGAGGGAATCGCGAAGGGATTTTAGAGTAGCACGCATAATATTCGGAAAAAGGAGAGAATTATAGAATCTGCCTCGGCAGAGCTTCCTAACCCTCTGACCCTCAACTTGAGCTTACAAAAGTTGAATCAATGATTTATAAGGAGAAAGGAGAGATAGGGGAGAGGAGGTGGAACAAAATTAAGGAAAAAGAGATAAAAAAACAAGAAATAATTTGGATAATTGAGAATAAAGCAGTAATTTTGCACTCACAAAACGGGAAGCCTTGGGAAATCCGAGGTGGACGATGGTCCCATAGCTCAGTTGGTTAGAGCACCTGACTCATAATCAGGGAGTCCTTGGTTCAAGCCCAAGTGGGACCACCCAATTAAAAGAGATGCAATTTTGGCATCTCTTTTTTTGTGTTGTTTAGAGCACCAGCCTCACCGAGTCAAAATTGGCAGGGAGTCCATGGTCCAAGCCCAAGTGGGACCGCGCATTAATAATCAAGTAGTTACATCAGATGATGTAGCTGCTTTTTCTTTTACTTTGAACACAACTCAGCGCCAACTCCATTCTGCTATGTCTTGCTATGCCCGGTGTTCATCGTATTGTGTTCAAATAATAACTTAATCCAATCTCCAGTTCATCCTAATTCTATGAACCGTTTTGACTAAATCACAACTTAATATGAAAAACATTACTCATCATTGCAGTTGGATTTTTAGGACTCTTTGGGTTACCGTATTTATTTGGAGCAATTTTTGGAAAGATACAGGAAATAGATGAAAAGAAAGGTAGCGGATGTAGTCTTTATATTGTTCTACTTGGAATTCTCTTTATGCTATTCTTAAACATATTGGGATTTCCCAAATCTTGTTCATCTTCGAGTGAACGGGCTCCAAAATATGATTACTATGAAGATCGCACCCGTTGAACTAAAATGAATCGACTTATTTTGATTCGAGAACTTCCCAATGCCCTCCTTTGTCTGGTCCTACACGTTGAAGAATTCCCTTTTCCTGAAGTTTACTCAGATGGTATTTGATTCCATCTTCCGTAATGGAGGGTATAAGTTGAGCAAGCTGTTTCCGACTTAAAGAGGGGTTCTTTTTTAATTCAAGGACGATCTTTTCCGAGGTTGATTTAGGGTTTAAATCAACTTTCTGGGTAGTTGACGGCTCTTTTTTTTGGGTAGTATTGAAGATTTTCTGGGTAGTTTTCTGGGTAGTAATGTCTATTTTGGGGGTAGTATCGGATATTTTCTGGGTAGTTACATCTGTTTTCTGGTCACTTTTGGGGTCTTTCTGGGTAGTTTTAGCAGTTTTCTGGGTAGTATCTTGGTCGGTTTTGGGTTCACTTTGGAGTTCAAGGGTGTCGATGAGGTCGCCGTAGAGTTCGAGCATGGCTTTTACGTCTTGCTCGTGGCCTCCGGTGGACAGGGTCAATATTGTGCGATCTACACCGTTTTTGTGGGTTTCTTCAATAGTGACGGGGGTATGATAGACTTTCTCCCATACTTTACATATACCGCTGAGTCCGCTCCCGGCTCTTTCTCCAAATTCAATCAGCGAGAAAATCTTCAGCATAATACCGTTGCGGGGATCAGAGATGCCACCGTTGATGGCTTCAGTGATAGAGATACGTACTGAACCGGGATTAGACAGTTTATAGCCTTCTTCTGATTTCTGAATTACCAATCCCTGACGTCCATAGAAATCAGCGTGGACGCAAGCGTTGGTAATGGCTTCACGAAGGAGTTTGTGGATAGGGGTATCATCTACGCGGAGATTCCCTTTCAATACGAAGGGGACTTTGAGACCCTGCTGCATTCGACGCAAAGCTTCGATAACGAAGTCGAATACGTTGCCGCTCCATTCGCCGGAAGTGGAGACGATGCGGTCAGTCCATCGGGTTGCTCCCAATGAACGATTTTCCTGATAGTCGAGAAAGTAGTTGGGAAATTCGCGTGTAATCTCATACTCATAGCCGAACATCAGGAGTCCCGCAGCCGTGGGATGGTATTTGCCATCCTCACCGATTCCGATAGCGCCAATTTTGCGCAAGAACATCTCGTCATCTTCGTTGTTCCAAAGATGATTTGTATGAGTGGAACGGAAAAAGTTGCGATATCCTTTGACAGTATCCTTACAGAACACAGTCATATCCATCTTGTCAAGGACCTTTGCATCCTGAGTGACATGAGCTGCATCACGAAACATAAGCGACATTTCGTCAAGTGAGCAATGATAGTCGCCTTCATGGTTGCGTCGGTAGGTACCTGACTTCGGATCCGTGCCGACGTAAACGGGACGGGCAGCTCGTTCAGCACGAGGGACACGTACAACAAGAACATTCTTACCATCAACCGGCTCGATCTTAACCATGCTTCGGGTAACGATATTCGCACTAATCTTCTGGCGGTTATTGACCATGTTCCAGAAGTCTTTCTCCAGTTTCTCAGCATCGATATCTTCCGGCACAAGTGGACCATCCTTCTCCTCGCGTACTCCAAGCAGAATGATTCCGCCATCGGTATTGGCAAAAGCTGAGTATGTTTCCCAGAAAGATCCCGGAAAACCTCCCTTAGCTTTCTTAGCCTCAAGCTGATTATGTTCTCTATATTCACCGAGCTTGCTTAAATCGAATTCTGCCATGATACTTATAAGAATTATATTACCAGATAGTGTAATCTTCTTGCTATCTACTTGATACTTAATATATTTTACTATAATGTCATTTTGCTAACGTCAGCAAAATGATCAGTCATCTAATCAAAGGCATTTTTACCGAGATGTGCTTTATTCAACATCCGACGAAGCTTGGAGAATCCTCTTTCAAGAGCTTCCGTCTCAGCCTTTTTCTCTTGCTGGGCACGATTGAGATTTCGCTGATAGTTGGACTCTGCCTCCGTCTCAAATCGTTGAGCGACTTCTCCGGTAAGTACCAGAATGGATACTATCGGTAATGCCATAGTAATTTGTTTTAATATGCAAAAGTAGTAAAAAATCCTCAGATAATCAAGAGGCTACGCGCTTTTCTAAATCAATATTGATTTTCTTGCGCTCGCGCGAAAATAAAGATGATGATAAAAATATTCTTTCTTTTTCTCCAACACCGCAAAATCGGGCAAAACGAGGCATTCCGCGTTGGACTATTCGTTGGACTTGATTTTTGTCCGAGATATGTCCAACGATTGTCCGATAACTATCTGAGTCACTTTTGTTTGCTCGCAGATTTTCTTCACTTGTCAAAGAACTATTTCTTGCCAACAACTTTGATACCTATTGGCGAGAAAAAGACCGGGATTTGGGAATGGCTCCACTACATTTACGCAGTCGTTCAAAGACACCAACAACATAATATTAAAATTATATGCTTAACAACATATTGTCAGTACTTGCTTAAAACCGGAAAATGAAGTAACTTTGTGATTAGATTTAATTTATTATTTAATGGAGACAAAAACAGAATGTCAAAAATTAAACAGGATAAAAGCAGTATTAGCAGGAATCGACCACACAGTCAAATGGCTCGCCGAGTAATTAGGAAAAGATCCGGTCACTGTTTCTAAATGTTGGACCAACACTTCCCAACCGGATTTGTATACCCTTAAAGAAATAGGAAATCTTCTCAATATTAATATAAGACTTCTTATTGTCAACAACTAACTCAAAACTATAAACAGAAATTGAAATTTGAAGACAATGTCTAAATACAACAATCGAAAACAACTTAAAAATGCGACAGATCAAGAAATAGAACAATTCTTTTCTGATACAATTTTTGAGGGCATATATTCCTGTGAACTGAAGAGTAAGAATAGTGATTTCTACAAAGGAAGCATCTCTAACATAAGGTTAGATGGGCGTCCCACTAACTTGGTTGGTCTATTTCTTAATGTTCCACACAATAGTACTGACATTCCAGAGGGACCATGTGCCTTTAAATGCAGAATGAATATCAAAGCTTTACGTGAACAGGGACATTATAAAGTGAATCTTTTAGGTTCTACTCTTACTTCTATTCAAAAATTTACAGAGTCAAACGTGGTTGTTTCTGCTACTGAAAGTAAAGAGCAGGATTTGTTCGAAATGTGGGGTGTCGATAATTGTCAATGCATAGGATACTATCACTATGATGAAGAAAATGATGTTTACATAGTTGATGACCTACGTAAACCAAACTTTGATCATATCCCATACTATCCTGGAGATAAAGACAAGAAACCTATTCGTATTTCTTACCCTCATGAAATCAGAGGTATTGAATTAAATGATTATTATCTCTTTACATGGAAACTCTCTCATAGGAATAAATATAATCCTTATGAGATATACCTTGATTTTAATACACAGCCCAAAGCAATCAATCCAAAATGGTTTATCGACACACTCTTTGATGACCGCCATAACGATAAATCTAAGAATTTCGGGTCAGCTACCAATTTTCTTGATACACTGAGTAAGCAGCTGAGTGCAAAGGATTCCACTTTCGTATATGAGCTTATGCAGAATGCGAATGATTATCCAGTGAAAGATTGTAAGGTCGATGTGGAATTCCATATCACAGACAACTACCTGTTGTTCCTTCACTCAGGCGATAAGTTCAATGTGAGAAACATTTCTGGTATCTGTGGTATCAATGAGAAAGAAAAAGTTGCCAACAAAAAGGCTATTGGTTATAAGGGTATTGGCTTTAAGACCGTCTTCCTGAACAATCATTACGTCTATCTCAGGACTGGAGAATATTCATTCAGATTTGATGAAGGTGAAACTCCAGAAAAGAAAGTGGGAGGAAAGATTAAGCGTCTCGGTGCACCTTTCCAAATTCTGCCTATTTGGACTAAGCATAATGAAGTTGCAAAAGAGGTAAACAACATCTTTGACAATTCTGATGGTAAATTCAGGGTTCAGATAGCGTTACGTCCAGATAACAAGAATATCCTTCACAATGGCAGCAACTGCTATGAGAATCTTTTCCGTGAAGTCTTCTCTGATTCAAATATTATTCTCTTCATTCCTAATATCAATTCTGTTCGTGTATTTATCAACGGACAACAAGAACGCATTTGTTTTCGCAATAACAAAGAATGGGTTATCGGTGATTACGAAAGTAAAGAAAATGAGATTTCACTTAATCTCCAGAAACGTATAAATAAAACGATAGAAAAGGGCAAAAGTCGTATTCCCGAAAAATACAAAGATTTTGAATATACCAAGATTTCATTTGCCTGTAAGCACAAAGGCGCAATAATAAAACCTATTGATGATGCTACTCTCTATTGCTATCTTCCAACTTCAACGTCATGGGGATTACCATTTTTGATGAATACTGACATGATTCCTAAAGGCGATAGAAACGACATAGAAAAAGAAGTTGACCTACTGGAATTGAATGAAAAAGATGATGAAATAGATGACAATGAAGAGAAGAATTTTAACGAAGAACTGTCTTCAATAGCAGGTTCAAAACTGTTTCTGTGGGTTCGAGACTTACTCACCTCTAGAAAATATCATCTCGGTTCGGTATTCTCTTTGGTTCCTGACTTTAAGAAGTGTAAGAGGGAACACAAAGAATATTCACATTTCATTGAGAAGTTTGAGAAAGCATTTAATACCTGCCTAGAGACAGGAACTATAGTCCCTGTTCCTCAAGGTATTGCCCCTGTCAATAGGGTTATATTAGATACAACTGGACTCAGCACATCGGGAATTATGACCGATGATGAGTTTCGTAAATTCACAGGTATGGAAGATTACTATCTCCCATTACCAGTGCTACGCAAAGACAAGCATTTCAATGCCTTTTTGAAACGCTATGCTGAAGATGATCAAATTTTTGATAAAGCCTGTCTTATAGACCTTGTTTCTAATAAAGTTTTCAAAGAATGGCTTAAAAATCAGGATAATAACAATAAGTTCTTGACCTTTCTTCTGGAAAACGATTATCTGGAAGATTACTTTGATGAAACCATATTCATTGAAGAGGAATGTGAAAACCTTTTCTCCGCAAGTGATTTATATTATGATATTGATGAAGAATTGAAAGATCTGTCAGCTTTCAGTTCTCATTTGTGTTATCTGTCTTTTAAGACTCGTGAATTTTTCAAGGATAATGAGAAGTGGAACGAAATCATCAACGATAAGTTTGCAAAATATAATTCTAAAAGTTTTATAAACGACACTTTATTAGGCGATAACCGGGATGAGACCATTAAGGCTTTGAAGGAATGGAACACTTCTTTCCATTTTTATAGCTATCTGGCAAAGAATAGCATTGTTCCAAACGACCTCTGTTGTCTGCCATTTTTCAATGATGACTCAGAAGCGACTGTTGAAGACGATTTTTATGATAAATTCATTTTCATTTCTTCTCCAGAAGGAAAGAAAATATGCAGCGAACCATGGTTGTCTTCAGTTTCTTTCTATTTCGTATCACACAACTATGATAAAGTTACCCTTGATTACTTTAAAAAGAATGCCGGAGTTCTGGATTATTCTGATGACATCATAATAAATGACATTATTCAGTCAGAGAATTATCATGACGGAATCAACGAATCTCAGCAGGAAAATAAGGAAACAAGTGTAGCATTTGTGAAATTCTGCTTTGAGCATGAATCTTCATTTGGCAGTGGATCCTTACGCAACTATGCGCTCAACTCTTTTGATTGCGATGGTGACGAGACATTTGTACTATGCGAAGACCATATCTATTTTCCTTCTGTGTATTTCGATGAGTACTCACAAAAAAATTGGCTAAATTGTGACTGGATGTATTGTCTCGATTCAGACTATCTCAAAATAGATAACGATGAAGAGAAAGTAATAGCTTTCCTTAAAAAGGCTTTTTATGTCGAAGAGCTTGATGCAGATAAGTTCTACATAGATATTGTAAGTCCAAATATCAGTTCTATCATATCGAATACAAGCGGAAGCAACGATAGTGATGGAGCTAAGAACCTTGACTTTATCTGTTACCTCGACGCGAACTACAATTTAGTATTCGAGAAGAAGAAGGATGTTGACAAATTTGAATCCTTTGTATTTATTGGTGATACAAAGGATAATGGCTATTATGATATAGCTTCTGATTCTGGGTACATTTATATTCATAACTTAGAATTGAAAGATATTCTTGATTCTGAATGGTTCCCAGATGATATAGTGAATATGTGTTCAAGCAAATACGGAGAATCAAAGTCAATAAAAGCTATCAAAGCTAAAAAGTATGATTTTGCAAACTTCTTCAACGATGTCATAACTAAGGAACTTGACAATATCAATGACACCATAAATTCAAAGGAAGCGAGTATAGCATTTCATTCCTTCATTATTGATCGCCTTGCTGAGCTTACCGACAAGCAAAAGGAGGTTATGAAGGGGACAAAGGTTTATCTTTATGGTAATGATGATGCTAGTGACAGATCTTATGGACATCATATATTAAGTAAAAGCGCACGTGAACTTGCATCTATGGGATTGGTCGAATTTTCCGACCTTGACATCATTGACCCTGATTATCACATAGAGGAGAATGAAGAGTATTGGAAAACAAGACTGGGGAATAAACAGTTTACCGTTACCGATTTCATTACTTGGCTGACTGATAATACAGATTCTTTCTATTCAACTATCGAAGATAAGGACAATAATATAAAATTCTGGAGATGGATAAAAGGTTGCAACCTATCAGATCAGACACTCGCAAATCTTCCAAATCTTCCTGTCTTTCTTACTAAAGACGACGAATATGTAGATTCTGATAAAATAATCTACCTTTCAGATAGCTATATCGAAGAAGGTGGTTTGGAGACGATTGTAACAAAATACAATCCTGATGCCTCTTTTATCAGCAGTGAATATATTGCAGAGGAAGATAATATTGATACTTGGAAAGATTTCTGGGTAAAGATTGGTGTGCGATTTGAGATGATAGGTATTCTTATCGATACTATCGATAACAGATTATCTGATACGGATGATTCTAAGCTACCCGCTACAATTGCAAAACATCGTTTAAAATTGGATGAATACTATGAGGGAGATTTGATTTCTAATCTCCATAATCTCCGAGTCAAGGCTCATGATGGTGAGTTCTATAGTCTATCGGAAATTATTTATATTGATAGTGAAAAGGAAGAGCCGTTTAAATATATAGACATTCCAAATCAGGCTTCGTTTGCTACTGCAGACGAAAGGAAACTCATTATCGATATATTAGACAAAATAGGTGGTGATAAAATCACCAAGCTAACAGAGTGGCAAAAAGTTAAGATAGATCGTTATCTTGAAATTCAAGATGATAAAAAAAAGGAAGATCTGCTTCGTTCTATTCACTTCCGTTTTGTGGATGAACTTGCAGCAATGTATAATGCTGATAAATATAGTCTCAAAGAGTTTGATCAAATTTCTAATGTACTCTTTTTGGATTCCGATGATGAGTTTAATGACATATCAGAAATGACAGAGGGGAGTCTATATAAACCATTCTGTGATTTCGAGAAATATGGTCTTGACTATGATTATATTTCTAATTCTTATTTACAAGAATGTACGAATGACATACGAAAGATGTTCAATCGATTCTTCAAGATTCATTGCGATTTTGGAAAAGAAGATATTGTAAATCTGTCAAATAGAAATTTCTCAATATACTTCTGGAGCCAGTATCTTGTTAAACGAGATGCTGATATTAGTGGTGTCAAAAAATTGATAGAAAACCGGGAGTTTGATTCTATTGCCTGTATTCCGACCAAGGATTACATGAAAAAACCTGGAGAGTTGTACTCTCTGGATATATCATCATACGCAATTAAACATGTGGATGATTGGGAGAACAAATTACCGTTAAAGGATCTACCAAATATTGAATATGACAAGAAAGAAAAGCGTACTTTATTTGATTTATTGTTAAATAAACCATCAAATTTACGTCTGTCTTTCTGTGATTCATTGTATGCTCTTTTCAGCATTGCTGGCCAAGATAGAAGAACCCAGCTCTTGCAGTGGATGATAGAGACTTATGATGAGAAATATGATATAAACATTACCGAATATAGAGACGATAAATCTGCTAAGTGGAAGAATACTAAAAATGAGGACAAACAAATTACCGCATTGTATGCATTGTCATATAACGATAAGAAATTGGAGCAGTATTTTGGCAATCTTCCACAAATCATCAATAAGGATTACCTTCCTTCCGATCCAATATATTTCAAGAAGGCGTGTGATATACTTGGGATAACTACAATTAAATCTAAAGATTTAATTGTAGACAGAATTGGTCGTGTCCCAAAGAACGAGGTATATAAGAAAACATTAAGGATTTATGCACTAGTTATTGCAGGATATGAAGATGCAGAGAATTGGAGTTCTCGCTATCAAAAATACTCCGAACTTATAGATGCCTTAGAGTTGTGGTGCTGTACAGCAATATCTATTAGATATGACAAGGATGAGAATATTTGCCAAAATTTAAAGAAATTTTATCGCGAAAAAGGTTCTGTTGATTTCTATTTTGTTAAGTCTTTGGACGAGAAACGTGTATTCAACCCGTTTGTAGAGAATTTTATTGAGTATTTAGGAATTGAAGCTGACAAGGATTTCGTTGAAACCGTTATGGATAGTCGTGAAAGTGCGATGGAACTTGTCCAGGAAAACAACACCCTTATGCTTGATGAGGCCTTTAAGGATGAGCTCGATATTTTGATTCCTGGAATTAAAAGAGAACTTAATGGAGTAGAAGCTGATGATACAGATCTCGTAGATGAAGATAAGCGTCATATATTTACAGGTCATACAGATAAACGTTATGATGACATTTCTGAGGATGATAATCTTGATAATAATGTATCCTCAGAAGATAATATGGATATGATAGAACCGAAGGAAACTGCTTCTGATAGGAATTCCACTCACGATTATCCAAACACAAGAGAACCTCGACAAAGAAAGCCATCTTCATATACGACCCCAACAAAAGCTGGGAAAGGTACTCGTTCCTATAGTGACCTGAATGGATGGGAAGGTTCGGGAATTAACTATACACCCCAAGCCCCAAAACCATTCTCACCTGAAGATGTAAGAAACTTCGGTTCTCATGGCGTGACAAGAACACTTGATGTTTTGGAACCAACTACGTCTGAAGTCGCTGAGATTAACAGTATTCTTGGTGAAGACCTCTCTTCAGAACAAGTAGCAGATCAAAACTACTTGGCTCAACTGAGATTGTACAACAGCCTCGTTAAGAGAGGGCTGATTCCAAATGAGAGCAAAGATGACTTTGTCCGCAACGCTCATATGAAGAATGAGCATACTGTAAGCGGAGGAAAATATATTCATAAATGTAGTGCTGCAGGTGGCATCATGTATCTTTCCCCGTCAATTTGGAATAAGATTGCTGACGACAGATGCGTTGTATGTGTATATCTAGGTGCGAAGTCAAACGAGTTTATGTACTTTAATTCAATTGATGAAATTCTTAAATGGGTGGGCGAAGATGATATCGTCATCAAACTCACAGGTGAAGAAAAGGCAGATGTCGTCGAAGAACTCTATTCCGGAATTCTTAATGGTGTAAAGGGAACTGCTTATACACTAATTAGAATTAACTCCAACGAAAAGTACAATTCTTTATTTGCCCAATTGCTGACAAACGATGATATTAACGAAACGGAGGAAAACGAAGATGAATATTGATAAGAAAATACAGAACTATCAGTATTTCTTCTTGGATCAAGTTCGCGAGGCAGAGATGGAACAGAAGTCAATTATGAAGGCTTCTATGAATCTGCTGTTCCGTAAAGAAGAACTAATTATTGGATATGTTGACCATGTGAATGACACCCTTGGACATGTCGTTCTTAAATTTCCAAAGGATAAGGCACCTCGTCTGAAGGTACAGAAATCCGTAATGGTAATTAAAAAGGACGCCAAAGCAGATTTGGGTTCGAATGTTACTTCATGGGTGTGTTCATTCTTTGATTTCTGCAAGAACTCTCGATATCATTCCAATTCGTCTGATCTATTACCTCTTTATTATACAAAGAAAGGTGACCCAACCTATGATTATGTTGGATGCACGGGATTGAGTACCTCATTATATGATTTGTTTAAAAAGTCAACAGAGTCAGGAAAATCATTGTCCGTGATTGTTTTCTCTCCATTCCCTCCTGTGGACTATTTCAATAATCTCGTGAATTTTTTGGGGGTTTATCATGATCTGCCAGAACAAATTATTGAGCCAAAAATTGATTATGAAGATTGGCAACCAGAGGAATTGGAGTATAATCCTGAGAATGAAACCGCAATTCCAGAAAGAATTTTTCAGACTTTAGAAGAAGATGACTATTGCATTCTCCAAGGACCTCCGGGAACTGGCAAAAGTTATACTATAGCTCATATCATTGCGAAATATCTTACGAATAACAAGACTGTCGGTGTTACGACCATGGCAAATAAGGGACTCATTGAACTCATTCAACAGCCACCACTTTTGCCATTCCTTCGGGAAGGAAAAATTTCAAAGTCTAATTTGTCTGCTGACGAAAGAAGATCCGTTCCTGGATTGAAACCTATTAAGAAAGGTTTCATTATCCCAAATGGAGAACTATTTTGCTCTACCAATTATGTTCTGTCGCAGGTGTATAATACTGACAATCTCAGCAAAGATGGATTGCCATCATACGATTTAATTATCATCGAGGAGGCATCTCAGGTATTTCTTGCCTCTATCATAGCTTTCAAGAAACTAGGCCTAAAATGCCTGATTGTAGGAGATCCTATGCAGCTTCCTCCTATCATCAAAAATCCAATAAAGGCTCAGTACAATGCTTGGAACGCAAATACTCAAATTGAAGGTCTTAAAACGTATGCATTAGGTACAGATATAAAATCATACCGAATAACAACCACTTTCCGCCTTACTAAGACAAGTGCCGATTTGACTGGAATCTTTTATGGCAACAAATTCAAGTCAGTTCAGAAAGATGTAATAGATTTCAGTCTATGCCATTCTAAGTTGTTTCCGAATGGTGGTGGAGTAATATACTATTATACGCAAGATTGCACCAATGGAATTATATCTGGTTCTGGACTAAATGCTGTAAGCAATGTGATTGATTTAATTAGCAAGTATTATCCTAAACGTTCATTAGCGATCATATCTCCCTTTAATGATACGGTGAAGCAGCTTCAAAAATACTATCTGACAGATAATGCACTCGAAGACATAACCATTGAGACAATAGATAGAATCCAAGGAATGACTGTGGATTATGCCATATTGTATATCCCCGGACGTAACCCGGGATTTGCTCTAGATGAGAGAAGATTCAATATGGCAACAAGCCGCTCTCGCAGTACTACATTGATTATATCAGATATTCCTCTGGAAGCAATGCATTCGATTTCGCCTAAGGTAAGGATATTTTTACAGCATTGTCAACCAATAAACACTGAAGAAATAGTAACTGAACAAAATGTGGTATCTATATCTCAACAAAGGAAGTTGTTTAAACTAATTTGATTTGTGAAATTTTTTAAGGAAAATAACGATAAAGGCAAGGAAATTCCAACCTTTCCAACTGAATATTGTGGTGTCGAACCGTGCGAGAACGGCTTTGAAACCATCCATCCAAGCGTTCGTGCGTTCTATTTTCCATCTATGTTTATACATCTCATCGTCATAGATCCATTCCTCCGTGCTTTCCCCTCCGTTCCTGGGATTTGGACACACGTTAGGGATAATGCCATAGGAGATAAGGGCACTTCTGAGTTCCTTTCCGTCAAATCCTGCGTCGAGGTCGCAGAAGAGACCTCGACAGCAATATCTGCTGCGGAAAGCTGGCTGACAATTTCATCCACCCTGTCCTCTATCTCGAAGAGGTCGGCATGATTGCCAGCCTGAGGCTCAGCCATGGCAAGAGGTATTCCCTGATTATCCGAGAGGAAAAGTGCATTGGTCGTACATCGCTTCTTCCTTCCCTGATATTCAGTCTTTTCTCCTCCACGGTATGCCGGTGTATGGGAACCGTCAATATGGGAGAGGGAAAGATCAAGCTTACTTTTATTCTTATTGAAGATTCCGGAATAGATCCTTTGCCATTCCTCCTTCACAGACCATTTACGGTAATGATGGAAGACTGTGTTCCAACTCG
>JAIDPA010000118.1 GCA_029062985.1 Muribaculaceae bacterium | reverse complement strand
GAGGTATACCGGTAAGTCGTGGAGGTAAGAAAAATGGTGAGTCTTTGACTCAGAAAGTAATAAACCTCTTTAAGGAAAAAGAATACATTAACCTCGCAGTGACACCCGAGGGTACAAGAAGTGGCACTACAAAATGGAAGACAGGTTTTCTTTATATTTCTTATGGTGCGGATGTTCCCATCCAGTTAGGCATCATTGATTATAAAAGGAAACAGATTTTAATAAAAGATGAATTTCAACCGACAGGGGATATACATTCTGATATGCAGAAAATTAAGGAATACTATTCTACATATCAAGACACAGCTCGTTATCCGGAAAAATTTAAGATTTTCGACTGATGGTATGAGTAGTATCAAAATCTTTTCAATGAGCATAAGAAATTAAAAAATGGATTCTCAAAAACTTAATATTTGTATCTGCCCGTTAAAAATTAACTGGAATCAGAAAAAAGATAACTTTATCAAACTTACGGAGGCTCTCTCTGAAATGCACCCTGACACCGATTTATTTATTCTTCCTGAGACTTTTTCTACCGGTTTCCCTGTAGGTAAAAGTTTAGAAGAAGTAACTGATCTTGGAGAAAATGAAAACGGTGAGACTATTTCCTTACTTAAGTCATTATCTTTGAAATATAATATAGCAATAGCAGGAACCTTTATTGCAAAAAGTGAGGACAGTCTTTTTAACAGAGCATTCTTTGTTGAGCCTTCAGGAGATGTTTATTATTCTGATAAGGCTCACTTATTCAGAATAGGCGGAGAAGATAAGATTTTCACTTCTGGAAATAAAAGAATGAATATTAGATTCCGAGGATGGAGCATTTCTCTTGTCGTTTGTTACGATATAAGGTTCCCGGTTTGGTGCAGAAATAAAAATAATGAATATGAAGTCTTGGTTGTTGTATCAAATTGGCCCGAAGTCAGAGATAATGTGTGGAAAACTCTTCTTTGTGCAAGAGCTATCGAGAATCTATCCTATGTTTGTGGTGCAAATTGTGAGGGATTTGATGCAGCAAATCAATTGAGATATAGTGGTGGCTCATTCGTTTTCGACTTCAAAGGAAAAGAAATATCAACAAGAATACAGGGAAGTAATTTAGTATATGCTTCCTTAAATAAGAAAAAAATTGAAGAGTTTAGAGAAAAATTTCCGGCTTGGAAAGATTCGGATAATTTCAAATTGATATAAGGCGAAATTATATTAAAAAATACAGCATGGAATCAGAAAGTTTTCCATGCTGTATTTTTTATCTCCAGGGAAATTCCGGAGGTAATGGTTTTCCCTTGACAGTTTCTCGTACAATTCCCGCAAACTCCCTTACCATTTTCTTTACGGGTCCTGACTCCATTCCAAGAACTTTATACAGAAGACCCGCATTGTTTGGTAATCGTGTGATTCCGGCTGCAAGATTCCTCTTATAGTCAATAAAAACTTCTGTTTTTTCATAAATCTTTTCTGCCATATCGACAGGAGTCATAACGATTACATTTGCGAAGACATCAAATTTCCCCATTACTCCAAGATTTCTCGGATTTTCCTTTCTGGGATCTATCACAAATTTTTCTCGGAATAATTGTTCCCCATCCGGTCTTTCTCCGTGGCTGCATACGGAAAGGATATCATATTCAAAAAGTTCTCCATCCTTATAATATTTTCTTCCTCCCATAAATATCTCGGAATAAACTACCGTAGCAGTAGCATCGACATTAAGACGGGTGTCAGAAATGAACCTTGTGTGTCGGCAAGGTATAATTGGTTCAGGAATAAATTCAAGATAAGCGTTCTCTTCAAGCACTATATTTTGAATCATTCCTGAATAGTTATATCTCATTTCAGCCAATTTTGTAGCGGCACCCGTAGCAACATGTGCAAATGCATTTTTTTTGACAGTTATATCCTGTTGATAACGGTCGCCATCAACGTTCGGGCCTCCTGAAGAAAGAATATAGACGCATGGCATCTCCGGCATACCCTCATCGAAATAGAGTTCTTGCTGAACAATTAACGGATGTCGCCGATCCAAATCGCGAAGTATGCTTTTCCCTTGTTTGTCAAGCTCAAATCCAAGACGTAAATATCCGTGTTTACCGGGTGCTCCGACATACATAGCTTTAGGCTCAGTGAGGTAAGCTCCCATTT
>JAIDPA010000117.1 GCA_029062985.1 Muribaculaceae bacterium | reverse complement strand
TCGTGGCAATATATAATAATCTACCTCCAGAGGTATCATGGTTTTGATATGAACAAAGATCCACGGACCTATAATTTTCTTTGATAATAAATTTTGATCTATACAATCTTCACATTTTAATCCTACTAAGAAACTGGACTTAGTAGTAGCCTTAACTTGAATTCCAATAATTTCAGTTGAATCTAATCCGTGCTGACAATATAGATCGGTGCCTTTAAAATTATTGATTGACTTATTAAGGTTGACAGTCGGCCATCCGTGCGCCATAAGTTGCGAACTAACAAGATTCTCACCAATAGCACATAACATCTGATTTGAAATCTGAGTTGCCATACTTTAATAATTTTCAATGGCGTCTATAAATGGTAAGTCCGCTTCCTCGCAGGTGCACAAGGGATAACGCTCAGGTGTAGCACGTTCGTCAGTGCCATATCCTATACCGGTGCAGAAAGACAGTGCTTCGGCTTCGGTGTCGAAGTATTCAGGGGAGGGGAAGTCGAGCATATCATCAGATGCGAGGTATTCTTTGAATCCTTCAATGTCATCATAGATGAAGTATTGGATAGCTTCGGGATTGTCTATTACATATACTTTGATTGCCATATCAGTAGGTATATTGGGGATGTTTGTTGCGAAGTCTGTTATCTCGTATGCAAGAATCTTCAATGCCGTTCGGAGCTTAAAGAGTTCTGGAGGTGTGAAAGAGACAGGTTTGCCATTTACAATGTTGTTGTTCAACCGTTGAATGAACCAAGCCCGTGAATGATTGAAGAATCTTTCGGAAATACCGGCACAGTTAAGGAGATTCAGTATATCAGCACCTTGGATCTGTCTAATCGGTATAAAATTATGCTCTTTAGATGTTGACTCCATAACCATTGTTTTACAATGCAAAGATAATAAACATTAGTTAATTATCCAAATTAATTCCCTATATAACATATATTAATGTGAAGTAAGAGGTGTTCCACTCGGGAAGTAGGGATATAAAAAAGCAATGCTGCCCGAATAAGTGGCAGCATCGACTTGGACTTTTTTTATAGTGCTAACAGAAGCGACTAAAGTCTCCAGAGGCACTTTGTGATTGCAAATATAGTAATTTTCTCCTAAACTACCAAGATTCCTTGGAGAATTTTGAAAATAAAATCACAATACTCTGAAATTCAATATAAAAGGAATTAAGGATGGGGCATGTTTACAAAGTCGATCATAAAGTGAAGCAACCTCATTAATCATATCATTTGCACGATGTACAGAGATTATTTCCATCATGTACTTTACTACCCTTAATGCCCCGATTATATTATATCTTTCCTTAGGGTCTCTTCCGGCCGGTCCTTTTCTTAAGCCTTGCGGTAACTTCATGTCATATAGCAATAGCCCACGAGCGCACGCATTACGGATATGACGGATGGAGTGCATATAGTTCTCAAAGGTAACTACTTGTCTAACTCCGAATTTATTGGCGATATGGATCTTATCGTCTTTCTCCTTTAGATTCTCATAAAGTTTGAGGACTGCACCAAAGGTCATAAATTCTAATGTCTTCCAAGCCGGAGCGAAACGATCATTTGGATACTTCTGATGATGACGTCGAATGGAGGGATAGCGTTTGAAGTCGGTGTTATATACTTTCTTCTCAAAATCCGCTACATACTTCTTGTCTATTATATTGTCGGCAAACCAGATGCTATTATCTTTATACTTGTTGGAGAGATAATAAACCAGTTCGGTCCGGAAAGCGATTTCGATGCGGTTAAGGTATCGGGAAAGAATAAGCCGAAGATCAAAGTCAAAGTAATATAGAAATACTGCATCCTCAAAAGTTGCGCTGTCTAAATATTCGTGAGTACGGCTCTTAAGATCAGGATATGACTTCTCAAAGGGGAAAAGGTAGAATCCAAGACGATAATATCCGATGTCTTGAAGTATCTCCTTTGCTTTATCCTTATCTCCAATATGTAGTCCGCGAGATTCAAGAATCTCTATTTGTTCATCGACTGTCGTTGCTCTTTTACCCATCTGTGTTTATTTTGAATACAAATTTATGAATTTTTCCTGAGACTTCCTTTAATTCAGTAAACTTTAGGATGTTTAACTTTTTCCTTTTATTCTCAAAATGGCTTTCGTCCGGGCAGCGTTTTTCCGTGCAAAGTTACTGCGCCCGGTAGGAACGCCAAGTGCCGCTTCGCTTTCCGTCTCCGACTTCACACTTGTCTTTTCCTCCCTTGTGGCCGCAGTTCTTGACTTGCACGAAAAACGGCCACCCCTGCCGAAGATACTCAATCGAGCATTACAAAAGGGGAAAGAATTGGAACTTTAAATTTTGGAACTATGCACAGTTACATTTTTCAAGTGAGAACGGCTCCATTGTCAGAGAATGACATCCTCGATTCTGACAATATCAAGGAGGGTGAAAGTGTATTCTTGGATTACACATACGATATTGAGGAGTCAGAGCGTGAGAACGCTATCAAGAAACTTGTGGAACAGACCCTCCCCAAAGGTATGTTTTCACTCAATCCTGATATGACACTGACCTATAACGGAGGATTCCCTATGTGGAGAAAATCATATTTTGATTCCGTTATTAAAGTTACCAAGTCAATAACTCCTGCAAATGTGATGGATGAATACGGAACAATGAGAATCTTGAAAAGGTCTATTCTTAATCCGTTCAATACGCCAAACCTCTTTGAGTGTGGTGATACTACGGCAGAGAAATCAATCGAACTTATGAGGGTGGTCGCAAATCTCAGCAAGGGGGATAAACTCTATTTCGGTGCCGTCATTGGCTATCATTATTAATCATAAATTATGGAGTTTTTCATAGAACCTATTCCGGTCTGGGCTATGTGCTATCTCGTTAATGGAGATAGCACCGGTCTAACAGACGATGACAAGGCTTTAATAGATAAATGGTGGAGCGATAATAAGGTTCAGACTGTATCGCCTGTAAGTGAAGATAGCGGTGAGACCTATCCTTATTTCTCGTATTTTCCTGCCTTTGGAAAGGCATCCGATGTTATGGATTGTCATGTTATGGTAATGTAAAGAGACCCTTTCTTTCGACCGCCTCGGTATACACCGGGGCGGTTTCTTTCCGCAGGCTCCGCGAAACCGCTTTCAGGAAGATTAAAAATCATAGATTAGATTAAATATTTTGAAAAAGGTTGCAAATACCGTATATTTGCAACCTAATTAATATCTCCTTATATGAAATCCACCAAAGTTATCATCGTGCATCTTATCGGAAAGCGTAAGTCATTCGCATTTGGATCTATTGCAGCCATCTTCCATCATCTATCCCCGGAAGATGTTGGTTGCGGTTATGGATATTTGCGTCGCGCCGGCTTATCCGGAGGTGGAACTGTCGTTACCAAGAAAGCCATAATTCAGCAGACAACTTTACTGACGGCTCCAAGGAATAGTAACGGAGATTGTGCGAGTTGATACAGAGTATGCCCTGATTAATCCTGGTTCGGATCAGCCGGAATAATATTCTTCGCCCAGGTAGGCAGTTCGGCAACATACATCTTTTCAAGTCTGCCATTACACAATCTGAACTGAATCCGGGCATCCTGATCATTAACTGAGTTATCATAGACATACAGTCTATCTACTAATGGCGCTATGGACTCGCAGTTAATGATGGATTTTGTGTATCTTGAGATAATCTTGCGGATAGGGACATCATGACCACCTTCCATAACTCGCTTCGCTATTCTTGAAGCGTTTATTGAAGGATGATTTGTCGATATAAAGAATACCCGGATAAAGAAGCCGGCTTCTTTTGCACGAATGAGGAAGTCAATCTTATCTTCTGCAGAGAATACTGTTTCAAAAACAAAGCTCACTTTTTCCCGAAGACATCTTTCCCGCCATTCTTCACAATAATTTGCCGCCTTCAATACGGCATCCCGAGAGTTCCAATCACCAAATTTTTCTTTTGCCACTTGATTGGGATTGATATACACAGTGCCTTCCGCCCATTCATGATGAAGAAATTTTTTGGGTAACGGAAGTTTTACCGGATCCATTAGGTCCGGCTATTACTATAAGCTCCGGTTTTCTTCCAGCCTTAACCATTAATTGCTTTATTTATTCTGTCAGCCCATTTTGCCTTAACAGCTTCAGCCTCACGTCGCATTTCTGAAAAATAGGCATCAGTCGCTTGCTCCTGACGTTTCTTTGCGTCATGAGCCACCTCTTTCATAATCTGTGACAGCATCTCATCACTTGGTTCTTGACCGGAAGTGAAACGATAAGAGTTCATTTCCTGTTCTGACATAATAGAAATCTTTATATTATTTCGCAAAGTTATAAATTTTTTGCCATAGTTTAATCATTAGGTAACAGGTATTCCAACTTATAAAGCCCCCGGCATCACTGCCGGGAGCTTCCGTCCTTGCATGAATATATTTGTTTTCAAAATCTGTTCTTATCAGAATTACCCGCTCCACGACCTTTATATCGTGAACGTGCAGAATTGAAGTTGTATCTTATTGTCAATGATATGTCGCGGGTATCAAATATCTTTTTTACAGTCATCGAACTAAGGGCATCGTAAGATATGATGTCCTGTCTCCATGTGTCGAAAACGTCGTTGAGTTGTAGCTTTACGCTCCAAGTATCATGTGCAAAAGATTTATATAATCCGAGGTTGCACTGCCAATAAGATTTCATGTAGAAATTATCTCCGTTTCCTGATGTCCTTGCCGAAAAGTCCACATTAAGCCACATATCCCACGGCAGATGAATGGCATTATTGAATCTGAATATACCTAAAGGCTTATTCAAATTGATAATCTTATCAGCATGGGTTAACTTGAAATCCTGAATATCTATACCAGCCATAAAGGAAGGATGCCACAATCCGAAGAATGTAGGAGAATAATTCAAGTATGCGCCGTAGGTGTTGAATCTTGGCATATTTACCATTGTCAGCATGGTCACGTCATCCACTCCGGGATATTCGGAAGTCTGCCACATGAAGTAGTTCTTGGTAGAACAGTATTCAAGTTCAACAACAAGATCCTTCCATGATACGGATGCGGAAACATAATCACGGTAGATTGGTTTCAGATTAGGATTCCCAGATTCATATCTGTATCGGTCGATGTACTTTACAGCTGAACTCAATTGCGCGAAAGCCGGTCTTGTGGTCTTCCTCATATAAGATAAATTAGTCCTGACATTGCCAATCGGGAAAGAGAGATTGGCTGAAGGCGCAAGATTATGATATCTACGGCTCTGATCAACACTTAATTTACCTTCCTGCCAATACTTGGAATCGGTATATTCCCATCTAATACCCACTCCGGCAGAAACGATACCGAATGTCTGATCGGTTTCAGCAAACAGAGCAGACGTGGTTTCGTCAATCTTGATATCGCTATACGAAATAAAATCAGCATTACCTGTATATTTATCAGTTCGGCGTATGTTGTTTATCTCGGTTCCAAATCGCAATTCGCCTTTCCATAAAGGTGTTGATGCCGTTATATTACCTGCGAGAAGTCGGTTGCTGACATCATTGAAAGTTAGAAATTTGCGCTCTTCATTAGCAGAGGATACTTCATTCTCAGCACTATGGCTGTCATTGTTCTGCCATAAGGCATCAAAATTGGCAGAGAGATTAAAATTGCCAATTTTGCCTGAATAATATGCACTAACTAAATGCTGACGGTCATAACGGTTAGTTTCAGAAATATTTTCAAGAGTTTCTGAGAATACATCGTTAACATAACGGTCTGTCAACGAGCTTCCTGTTAAAGTGGAAGGCTTGAATGAAAAATCATAATATAAACCGAAATAATGGGAGGTGGCGGTGTAGTTCAGACCGACCTTACCTTGATAGACGGGATATTTGGCAAAATCCTTACCAAAACTGTTTTGCCTCACAATGTCCGATTTGAAATATTGTGTCGTTATGTTGGAGACACGCGGACGCTCCCTGTAATTTTCATAATTCAGCATACCGAACAGGTCAAAACCATTTTTCCGCCAGTTGAAATTTACCTGTTCAAACAGATAGGCATAGTGCTTATATCCGATTGTTGTACGGTCGTTGAACGAGAAACCCTCGCCAACCGGGGCTACCGTAGTTATTCTTATTACGGAGTTGACATTTGAGGCATATCTGGCTCCAGGATTGGTAACAACATCAACGTTTTTTATCTGAGTTGATGCAAGCTGATCAAGTTC
>JAIDPA010000116.1 GCA_029062985.1 Muribaculaceae bacterium | reverse complement strand
ATTCAATCCTCTCGAATACTGGAATCGAAATTAATTCAAAAAGTAAATAATCAATCAAGCTAATGGTATATAAATTTAAACTTGTAAGCGATGAGGTGAGTAACTTCTCAAGAGAGATTGAAATAGACTCCACCTCAACTTTTTTGCAATTGCGTAATGCTGTGCTCGAAAGTGTAGGTTATGCTAAAGACGACATGAGTTCCTTCTTCCTATGCGATGATCAGTGGCAACGTGAAGAGGAAATCACCTTTACAGATATGGGAAGTTCAAGCGATCAGGATGTCTGGCTGATGGAAGATACTCCGCTGAATGAATTTATAGAGGAGGAAGGGCAGAAGCTTACGTTCGTATTTGATTATCTGACCGAACGTTCCTTCTTTATGGAAATGAAAGAAGAGATTCCCGGAAGAAATCTGAGCGAACCGATATGCACTGTGAAAAGGGGAACACCTCCTCCTCAGTATACCGACCTTGAAGAGTTTGAAAAGCAACTTGACATAGCGGCTAAAAAGCAGGTGGAAGATCTTGATCTCGATATGGACGATATATATGGAGACACAGGTTATAATGAAGATGAGCTTGGAAGCGGCTTCGACGAGCTATCAGATTTCAACGAATAAGATCTAATCAAAGATATATCAAAAACATTGTGCCCCGGCTTACGGAAAAAGCCGGGGCACATCTTTTTGATAATTAATCAGGGTTATTTTGTCTAAATTTCAGGTATTGCTAAATTTTCATCGTCCGAAAAGACGTCCGAAAAACGATTTCTTCTCTTCAGGCCGCATGTGAACCCTCATCTGACCATCTTCCTTACCTAAAAAAAGAATATGATCCCGGAAAACGAAAGCGACCATCTTGTCAAATTCAAGAACGGCATTCATGCTCCGGATGAGGAAGCGTCGAAAGGGATTAAATTCCTCCAGATCACAAAGAATGATTTCCATGTCGTCACTCTGGATAGAATGGTGGGCCTGCAGCATCGGCAGAAAATAGTCGAGCTTTAAATCCTCCCTTCTTTTATGGGGCTTCCCGAATTTCTTATATATTTCTTTTATTACGCTGTCGGTAATCATATCATACAAGCTCGGATAAGAAGAAAGTATGAGGTATAGTTCATGCGTGGAATGAAGGCATGTTTTTAACCTTTCTACAATATAACAATGCTGACTCAAGAACGGTTCAACAGATTGGAAAAAAATACACGCCACTAAAATTTTTTGAGTAGCGTGTATTTTCTTTCTAAGAAATGTCCTTTTATATAATTTTTAAATAATCAGCTTATTAACCGAGGAAGCTCAACAAGACGCCTGCTGCTACTGCCGAACCTATCACACCAGCTACATTCGGACCCATGGCATGCATGAGAAGATAGTTGGTGGGGTCGTATTCCAGACCGAGGTTATTTGAGATTCTGGCTGCCATTGGCACTGCCGACACTCCCGCGTTACCGATAAGAGGATTGATTTTCTTACCTTTGGGAAGGAACAGATTGAATAACTTAACTGAAAGGACACCTGCTGAAGAAGCTATGATGAAGGCGAGGAAGCCAAGCCCGAAAATTTTCAGAGTGTCAAGTGTAAGGAATTTATCAGCCTGTGTGGAAGCTCCGACAGTGAGACCAAGAAGAATGGTTACAATATCGGTCATAGCATTGCTGGCAGTCTTTGCAAGACGAGTGGTCACACCGCTTTCTCGCAGCAAGTTGCCGAAGAAAAGCATACCGAGCAAAGGAATGCCTGAGGGCACTACGAAGCAGGTGAGCAAAAGTCCGACAATCGGGAAGATAATCTTCTCATTCTGACTTACGATTCGTGTCGGTTTCATCTTAATGAGACGTTCCTCCTTGGTGGTGAAGAACCTCATAAGAGGGGGCTGAATGAGTGGAATCAAAGCCATATAGGAATAAGCTGAAACTGCCACAGCACCCAGAAGGTTAGGGTTAAGTTTGGATGTTGTGAAGATAGCAGTCGGACCGTCAGCACCGCCAATGATAGCGACGCAACCTGCCGAGAGAGGATCAAAACCTAATAAGAGAGAGAGCATATATGCTCCGAAAATACCAAATTGGGCACAAGCACCGATAATCATCAGTTTCGGATTAGCGAGAAGGGCAGAAAAGTCGGTCATCGCTCCGATTCCAAGGAAAATCAGAGGAGGATACCAACCGCGCTCCACACCGTTATAAAGGATGTTAAGCACGGATCCGGGTTCATAGATGCCAATTTCCATCCCCGGCTGAAATGGTATGTTGCCGATGAGCATACCGAAGCCTATAGGCACAAGGAGGAGCGGTTCGAAATTCTTCTTGATTGCCAGCCAGACAAAAAAACAGCCGACGACAAGCATGACAATATTTTCCCACTCACAATTATAGAAGCCGGTGAATTCCCAGAACGTCCGTATTGTCTGCGACATAAATTCACCGAAGGAATAAGTTGTTTCCGCTAAAATCATAATTTAAGGGATTGAAGGGGAGGCATTTCAGCCAAGCACCATAATATCGCCATCCTGAGGCACTGCATCTCCTACATTAACAAGAATCTGTTTCACTACACCACCTTTGGCAGTATGGACATCATTTTCCATCTTCATGGCTTCGAGAACACAAACCGTGTCTCCGGCAGCGACTGTGTCGCCCACTTTCACCTTAAAGCCTGTAATTGTACCGGGCAGGGGAGCCTGCACCTTATATCCGGCTGCCGAAGGAGCTGCCGGAGTGGCAATGATTTTTTCACCTGATTCTGTACGCGGAGCTTTCTGCGGACTTTTCACAGGCTGAGAGATTCTTGTTTTTGCAGCCGGAGCTTTATCAAGCTGCACGTTATAAGGCACACCATTGACTTCAACGTGCACCTGATCACCTTCCGGCTCGCCGACCTTCACGGTGAACTTTGTGCCGTTGATGGTGTATTTATATTCTTTCAATTTCATGTTGGGTATATCAGTTCAAAAGGTTAAGATGGTGGAGGAGAAATCAAATTCCGAAGCCATTACTTTTCACAGAGGGTTCATGGCGAATATTATAGATTTTGGAGTTCCATGGAGAATATGCTCGTTTCATCCTGCGGATAGTGAGAATTGTATCCTCGTAATCGTGACCTCCCTGGAAATGTTCTGTGAGCGCCATTGATATGGCAGCAATCACTTCTCCTGAATCCACTTCATGTTTTTCCTCAGTTGACCCGGGTTTCGAATGAGCCACTCGCTTATTACGAGCAAGAAGCTTTTCTGAAATTCTTCCAAATCCGAGGAAAAGAAGCGACAGGATAGCAAGAGCAGAAATCACAATACACATGGCAATAATAGTTATTGCCCCTCCCCAGGAGTCATTTACTTCGGCATTATGAGCCTTTTCTGCCTGGGTCATTCTTTTGGCTACGGGACTTTCCTGAATATAGTTGACTTCCTCGCTCGGGGTAGGATCAGCTATAATCTCGGTCTGAGAGTCCGGTGACTGCACATTTTCTACAGCTACTGAAGGTCCGTTTTCCGTTCCCTCAGCCGGTTGCGCCATTGCAGGCGCACCGGTAAGGGTCAGGAATAGGGCCGCTGTAAGAAGGATTTTTTTCATATAGCGGTGATTAGACTGTTGGTCAAGCTGAGTAGAATTAGAGAGGAATGTTGCCGTGCTTTTTCGGAGGATTGCTGAGTTTCTTTGTTGCAAGCATCTGAAGGGCACGAATCACACGGAATCGAGTGTTTCTCGGTTCGATTACATCGTCAATATAGCCATACTTGGCTGCATTATACGGATTGGCGAATAGCTTGCGGTATTCCTCTTCTTTTTCAGCTTTGAAAGCGACAGGGTCTTCCACTGTCTTGGCTTCCTTAGCATAGAGCACGCCTACCGCGCCCTCTGCACCCATCACAGCGATTTCTGCTGTCGGCCATGCATAATTGATGTCGCCGCGAAGCTGCTTGCAGCTCATCACGATGTGTGCACCGCCATAGCTCTTGCGGAGGGTAACTGTCACCTTAGGAACAGTAGCCTCACCATAAGCATAGAGAAGTTTCGCACCATGGAGGATAACACCATTATATTCCTGACCTGTTCCGGGAAGGAAGCCCGGCACGTCAACTAACGTCACGAGAGGAATATTGAAAGCATCGCAGAACCTTACGAAGCGAGCTGCCTTGCGGGAAGCATTTGAATCAAGCACACCTGCAAGCACCTTGGGCTGGTTGGCAACTATACCGACTGACTGACCGTTGAAACGGGCAAAGCCGATAATTATATTCTTAGCAAAATCTTTCTGCACCTCAAGGAATTCGCCGTTGTCAACGATTGAGCTGATCACTTCATACATATCGTAGCTCATCTTTGCGCTTTCCGGAATAATATCATTCAGGTTGTCCTCAAGACGATCGATTGGGTCATCGCAAGCCACCAGCGGAGTCTCCTCCATATTATTCTGCGGAATGTAGCTTAAAAGTTTACGAATAATGAATAAAGCTTCCTCACCGTTTTCAGCTGCGAAATGAGTGACACCGCTCTTGGTAGAATGGACTGAAGCACCGCCGAGCTGCTCCTGAGTAACGTCTTCGCCTGTCACTGTCTTTACTACAGTCGGACCGGTCAGGAACATATAGGAGATACCCTTTGCCATAATAGTGAAGTCTGTCAAAGCCGGACTATATACCGCGCCACCTGCACAGGGACCGAGGATTGCTGAGATCTGAGGTATAACACCGGAGGCAAGGATATTACGCTGGAAAATCTCTGCGTATCCTGCCAAGGCGTTGATACCCTCCTGAATACGGGCACCGCCGGAGTCATTAAGACCAATTACGGGGGCTCCCATCTTCATAGCCATATCCATGACTTTGCAGATCTTGAGCGCCATTGTTTCAGACAGAGAGCCGGCATTAACCGTGAAATCCTGTGCAAAAACATAAACCAGACGACCCTCGATTGTGCCGAAGCCGGTTACGACTCCATCGCCGAGGAAATGTTTCTTCTCCATTCCGAAGTTTGTGCAGCGGTGAGTGACAAACATGTCAAGTTCTTCAAAACTGCCTTCGTCGAGAAGTTGTGCGATACGTTCGCGTGCGGTATATTTACCTTTAGCGTGCTGCTTGTCGATAGCTTTTTCGCCTCCACCGAGACGGGCTTGTACACGCTTGTCGATGAGCTCTTGGATTTTTTCTTGTGCTGTGCTCATTATGGAAAAGCTTTAGAAAGGTTAGTCAAATAATGGGGAAGGAGAGGTAATCAGCACTTTGCAGGATCTTCGCAAAGTTCTGTAAGAACAGCTTCTGTCGATTTCGGGTGGAGGAAAGCGATCTTAAGCCCATCAGCGCCATTGCGGGTAGCCTTGTCAATCAGCTTGACTCCTTTTTCTTCCACTTCGCCGAGTGCTTTGTCAACGCCGTCTTCAACAGCAAATGCAATATGATGCATGCCGCCTCTGCCACCGTTCTTTTCAATGAATTTTGCAATTGTGCTGTCGGGAGAAGTAGCTTCGAGAAGCTCAATCTTAACGTCGCCAACCTTTATAAAAGCAGTAGTCACCTTCTGATCTTCCACTACTTCTTTTTTATAGCATTTCAAGCCAAGAACGTTTTCATAATAATCAATTGCCTTAGCGAGGTCAGGTACGGCAATGCCGATGTGCTCGATGTGAGAAATTTTCATGTGATTTAAGAATTTTGTGAGTCTTTATAATTAAAGAATATAAAAGTTGTGCCTTATTCGAGCAGGCAAAACTTTGTGCAAATGTAAGAATTAATCCTGACTCAATCAAGAAAAAAATGAAATAATCATAAAGAGAGGGTATAAAGTGAGATTAATTGGATAAAAATGATGTATATTCCTAAAAAAATTCCGATATTTGCAAAAAAATATCCAGAACCAATTATGGAGATAACACCTAAGGGCCTTGCAGCCCTCACCGGGGGAATTGTGGAGGGGGATGAAAACGCAAGAATAACCGGGTTCGCCAAGATAGAAGAAGCCGGAGAGGGAGATCTTAGTTTCATAGCTAACCCGAAATACGAACACTTCATACACACCACAAAGGCTACTGCAGTGCTTGTGGGAAAAGATTTCAATCCCGGTGGGGAGTATAAGGCTACTCTGATACGGGTGTCTGACCCTTATGCCACACTCGCGGACCTTATGCGGTATGTGGATTCTCTAAAACCACAGCCGGAAGGCATTGAGCAGCCTGTCTTTATTGCTGAAGGGGTGGAAATTCCGGAGAAAGCATATATAGGAGCTTTCTCCTACATAGGAAAGGGTGTCCGCCTCGGAAAGAATGTCAAGATATATCCGCAGGTATATCTCGGAGAAGGAGTGCAGGTCGGTGATGACACCATCATAAGATCGGGAGTCAAGATTTATGAGGGCTGTCGCATAGGAAACCGTTGCATAATCCATTCAGGTTGTATTATTGGAGCGGACGGTTTTGGCTTTGCTCCGGAAGACGGGAAATATAAAAAAATTCCTCAGACCGGAATTGTCGTTATTGAAGATGACGTTGAAATCGGAGCTAATACGACTGTTGACCGTGCGACTTTCGGACAGACCGTAGTCGGAGAAGGCACAAAACTTGACAATCTCATTCAGGTCGCTCATAATGTGACTATCGGAAAGAATAATGTATTTGCATCTCAGACAGGAATAGCCGGTTCGACTCACATAGGCGACGGCAACATGGTAGGAGGGCAGTGTGGATTTGCAGGACACATCACAGTTGGCGATTTTAACGAATTCGGAGCTCAATCCGGAATTCCTAAAAATGTGGGAAATCACAAACGCCTTATGGGCTATCCTGCGGTTGACTATATGCAATTCGCCAAAAGCCAGGTTTACATAAAAAATCTTGGACAACTTTATTCAGAACTAAAAAACAACAGAAATAATGAAACAACTCACTCTTAAGGCTCCTTTCACCGTAAAGGGAAAGGGTCTGCATTCCGGGATGGAAATAACTGCTACATTTCAGCCTGCTCCGGATAATCATGGCTATAAATTCAAGAGAATAGATCTTGAAGGAGAGCCCGTCATTGACGCTCTGGCTGAAAACGTTGTTGAGACAACTCGAGGCACAGTGCTCGGAAAGAAAGATGTAAAGGTCAGCACGGTGGAACACGCACTTGCTGCTCTCTACGCTGCCGGCATCGATAATTGCCTCATAGAAGTTGACGGTCCGGAGATGCCGATACTTGACGGTAGTGCCATAGTTTATGTTGAGGAAATTGAGAGAGTTGGTCTTGAGGAACAGAAGGAAGATAAGGACTTCTATATTATTAAGGAGAAAATAAGCCTGAAGGATGAAGAGAGCGGTTCGGTTCTGACTTTCTATCCTGATGATAATTTTAGCGTTGAAGTGATGGTGGAGTATAATTCCAAGATACTCCCTAATCAATTTGCAATCCTTGATGATCTGGCAGAATTCCATCAGGAAGTTGCGAGCGCAAGAACATTTGTGTTTGTAAGAGAAATAGAACAACTTCAACAGCACGGACTGATAAAGGGTGGCGATATTGACAATGCGATTGTGATCTATGATGAACCGGTATCGCAGGAAAAAATAGACAGTATATGCAAGTTGATGAATGTTCCTTCGATGGAAGTGACTCAGCTCGGCTATATAAATCCCACACCGTTAAAATGGGACAATGAGCCTGCACGTCATAAACTTATGGACGTCATTGGCGATCTCGCACTTATTGGCAGACCAATCAAAGGCAGAGTAGTTGCAATTCGTCCCGGGCATACCATAAATAATAAGTTCACCCGAATGATCCGTAAGGAGGTACGTCATACAGAGATTCAGTCTCCTTATTATAACCCGAATCTTGAGCCTCTGATTGATGTCAACGGCATTCGTAAGCTGCTTCCTCATCGCTATCCTTTCCTTTTGATCGATAAGATTATAGATATAGATAAGAAGCATTGTGTAGCAGTTAAGAACGTAACTGTAAACGAGCCGTTCTTCCAGGGACATTTCCCTCAGGAACCTGTGATGCCGGGTGTTCTTCAGGTTGAGGCAATGGCTCAGGCAGCCGGAGTGCTTGTCTTGAATTATCTTGAGGATCCCGAGAAATACAGCACTTATTTCCTGAAGATAGACAATGTAAAATTTCGCCAGAAAGTGGTCCCCGGCAACACTCTGCTCCTGAATGTTTCTTTGATGACAGAAATCCGCAGGGGATGTGCAGTGGTGAAAGGTTACGCTTTTGTAGGAGAAAAGGTAGTGTGTGAGGCAGAGTTTATGGCTCAAATCATTAAGAATAAATAAAATTATTTCCTTTTATAAAATGGGTAATATTTATTACGTTCATCCTGACGCAAAGATAGGGAACAATGTTCGGATTGGAAATTTCACAAATATATATGAAGATGTAGAAATTGGAGATAATTGTGAAATTCACGGGAATGTGACGATCTATCCTGGTGCCAGAATCGGGGCAGGGGTAAAAATTTTTCCGGGAGCTGTGATATCAGCCATTCCTCAGGATCTAAAATTCAAAGGTGAGAAAACTTATGCATTTATAGGGGATGGCACCACACTTCGGGAATGTGTAACTGTCAACCGAGGGACAGCATCAAAAGGTAAAACTGTAGTAGGTCAGAATTGTCTGATAATGGCATATAATCATATAGCGCACGATTGTGTCGTAGGCAACCGCGTGATAATGTCAAACGCATGCCAGCTTGCCGGAGAAGTTGTGGTTGACGATTCAGCTGTCCTTGGTGGTGGGTCGCTTATCCATCAGTTCTGTCATCTCGGCAGAAATATAATGTTGCAGGGTGGGGCACTTGTAAATAAAGACATACCTCCTTATGTTAAAGCTGCCAGAGAACCAATCTCTTACATAGGATTGAACAGTATCGGTCTGCACAGAAACGGATTCTCTCAGGAAGCTATCCAATCAATTGCTGAGGTCTACAGAATTCTTTATCTGAGTGATCTTAACGTTACCAATGCAGTCAAACTTATCAATGAGACTCTGCCCCAATCTTTATATAGAGACGAGATTGTAAATTTTGTGATAAACTCAACAAGAGGAATTATACGTTCCGCAATCTGATGTTTCTCTCATATAGACATAAAATAAGCTGTGGGATGCCCTCACAGCTTATTTTATTTCCTTAAGTTCTGAATCGGAGGAGTCAATGCCAAGCAGATTGTCAGGGACATTTTTCCGACGCTCCATCTTTGCTCCCATTTTTATTAATTTCCGACAGGTGCTTGGAATACTATGTCCTCCCTCTTTCAATTTGTCATATCCTTGCGTATAAGCTTTTGAGACACTCTCAAGCTTATTGCCGAGTTCAGCGTATTTTTCCATAAATTTTCCAACTCTGTCGAGCATTTCATTGGCAAGAGCATAAACTTCTTTATGATTTTCATTCTGCGCTATGCGACTCCAGGTTAAGGATACGATTTTTAAGGCAGCATAAAGAGTCTGTTCATCGGCTATATAGACGTTGTTCTCCATAGCCTTTCTCCAAAGATCGGGCTTCGCATTAGTTGCCAAAAGCAATGCGGAAGTGTTGGGAACGAACATAATTACATACCCTATACTTGAACGTGGAGGAGTGATAAGGGAAGAATAGTCTTTCCGTATCAGTTCCTTGACATGGTTCTCGATGCTTGAGACGTGTCGTTTAAGGGCAGATGCTCTTTCACCTTCCGTTTCAGCGTTTAGGAAAGAAATAAAATCCGAGAGTGATACTTTTGCGTCGATAATTACATCTCGCTCATTGTCGAGATGAAGAATGACGTCCGGTCGCAGCGATGATGCTGAAGTAAATACGGCTTGAGTATCAAAATGTATTCCTTCAGTTAGTCCTTGCGATTCAAGAAGTTCAGTCAATATCGTCTCACCCCATTCTCCCTGTATCTTTGAGTTTTTACTAAGCGCATTAGTAAGGCGGTCTGCAGATAATCTGGCAGCTTCACTCTGGCGAAGAATATTTTCTACATTAGCGGAAAATACTCCGGAGAATTCATTTTGTCTCTTAGTGTTATCCTCCATCGACTTTCTCATTCTTTCAATAGAATCATTGAGTGGAGTCAAAATAGAATCTATCTGCCTGCAGCTGGAATCCTGAAATTCTCTTTGTTGATCCTTAAGCAACGAGGAAGTGAGATTTTTGATTTCTTCCTGCATTTTAGCCACGGTTTCATCGAATTTTGCTTGCATTAAAGCAATAGCTTCTTTATGAGATCTTTCTTGCGTGCTTAAAGAAGCATTAAGAAACTTTTCTTTCTCTTGGATAGCATTTTGAGCAGCCTGTTCAGTATTCTTCTGAATTGTTTTCCATGCATCTTCCTTAACTTGCAAAGCAGAAAGAAAATTATTTTTTTGTTGGTCAAGCTTTTCTTGCCAGACTAAATCATTAAAAGAATTCTTTCTTTTCGAGATGAAACAACCGACGAAGATTCCAAAAGCAAATGTAGCGAAAAAAATAAGGGAATAAAAAATTGTCTCCAACATAATTAAACACCCTTTAAAAAGGAAGTCAGCAAGTTGCGGGTGCAAACTTGCTGACTATAATAGGTTATAAAAATTTCTTGGAAAAAAGGGTAGGTTGTCTTTATTTAAGAGCAGCCTGCACAGCATCATTAGGCACCATTTCCTCTTTGAAGATATAAGCACCGGTCTTAGGAGATTTCTCCATGATAATGATTTTGCTGAAAGTACGTCCTTCACCTTTCTGAAGAGACGCGACGGTTTTCTTTGCCATAGTTCAGAGCTTATTTAATTTCTTTGTGAATGGTCATTTTCTTCAGGATCGGGTTGTATTTTTTCAACTCAAGACGACCTGTAGTATTTTTGCGGTTCTTTGTGGTGATGTATCTTGACATTCCGGGCATCCCGCTCGCTTTGTGTTCAGTGCATTCAAGAATCACTTGAACTCTATTACCTTTAGCTTTCTTTGCCATAATTTAGAATTGGTTTAAAGAGAAACGATTGTGATGTCTTTAAAGTCGAGATTTCCCTCTTTCTCGGCTCTCTTAAGTGCGGCATTCAAGCCGATTTTGTTGATAGTACGGAGGGCATGTGCTGATACGAGAAGCTCAATCCACATATCCTGCTCAACCCAGTAGAATTTCTTTTTGTGTAGGTTGACGTTGAATTTGCGTTTTGTGCGGCGCTTGGAGTGGGATACATTGTTGCCCACTGAAGCTTTTTTGCCTGAAATCTGACAAACTTTTGACAGGGCTGTTGTTTTTTAATTA
>JAIDPA010000115.1 GCA_029062985.1 Muribaculaceae bacterium | reverse complement strand
CCAAAAATTCACCCAAAAATTTTTTTATATAATTTTGCACACTGAAATCCAAATACAAAACTCTTATCTAAAATGACTAAAGCAGAAATAGCAAACGAGATTGCAAAAACCACCGGTATCGAAAAAGCCGCAGTGGTTACTGTCATCGAACAATTCATGACTGTGGTGAAAGATAGCCTTGCTCATGGCGAGAACGTTTACTTACGTGGATTCGGTTCTTTCATCATCAAGAAACGCGCAGAGAAAACTGCCCGCAATATCTCGAAAAACACTTCCCTTATTATTCCGGAGCATAATATCCCGGCATTCAAGCCGGCTGACACTTTCAAAGAGGATGTAGCCAAAGGCACAAAATAATCAGCGCCGGATTTAAATCAAAAAAAGACAAGAGAGGATTCCCGAAAGGAGTCCTCTCTTTTTATTTCTTTTTATCCCCGCATAGTCCCTGAAATTCCCCTAAAAAAGCAGATCTCTTGCTAAGAGATCTACCTTTGACATAAATCATTAGTTATCAGTTATTTTAATATAATCCTACTATCAAATTGCTAAACATCTATGTAATAAATTATAATCTGCGAATATTATTTCACAATTTTTTGACATACAAAACTCGCTAATACAAAATTATTTTGCTAACTTTGCATACACAAAGGCAGATCTCTTAGCAAGAGAGTATGCCTTTCTTTACCCTTTCCGACTGTGCAGAAAGGCTATTACATACACCCTCCGCACTCCTGTTGCCCATCTCTCAACGGCTTGACAGGGGGTCGAGAGGAATTGTATCTATCTTCCTCATTATTAAATTTTTCAGCATCATAAAAGTGACTGAAAACCTGATAGATAACCTCTCCAGCCTCATCCCGTTTTTCCAATCCGAGGTAGCTTCCCGTACCCCGAAATCTATCTCCTCCTATCGTCAGGCACTCGCTTCCCTCTCCTCTTTCCTCAATCTCTCATCGACTTCACCGGCTCTCTCATCATCCACGCTCTCTTCATGGGCAATATACATGGCGCTGAATGGTCTTTCCCGAAAAACCATTATCTATTATTTCGATATAATCGCTGCCATGTATGGTGCCGCCGTCAAGAAAGGTTTGGCTTCCTCTACTCCCCTCTTCTCTGTCCTAAAGGCTAAACTGAAAGAAATCGATGTCCGGCTCTGGGATAATCAGATCTCTATTGAAGGATTCTCCCGCCTCCTTATCCTCACGAAATCATCCTACAATCTGAAAGGTGCCATCTCCTTGGCAGCCGACCTTTCGCTACTCTCCCTGCTCAACGGCTGTATCCCCCTCTCCTCAATCGCTGAATGGCGCAACGCTTCATTACCGACGCTCGAACCTGAGTCGAAGGAAATCGCCCTCCGCCACGCTGCACCGAACAGGAAATATGTATTTCCCCTCGACCAGTCGCGCCGCACTCCCCGGCAGCTCGACAGTTTTATATCAACCATCTTCAGCGACCTCTTCCGCCTGCGTAACATACCCGTTTTCGGTTCTCCGGATTCCACTCTGCGCAGCTATTGGGCATACGCTGCCCTCAGCGCAGGAATTGATCCTTCGGAAATATTGGCAATAGCGGGTGCCGTAGTCGGATTTCCTCTCCTATCTCTCTTCACTCCTGCTACTCTCTCAGAAACACGCCGGAAGGAGATAATAAACTCCGTAGCCTCGATATTCCTCGTCAACCCTCTCGGATGGTTCGCCATGCGGCTACGTCCGCACATCTCCTTCGAAGAGCTGTCGCAACGCTTCGACTCCCTCTCCAAAGAAAAAATCCTTGCTGCCCCCTCGATATTCTATCC
>JAIDPA010000114.1 GCA_029062985.1 Muribaculaceae bacterium | reverse complement strand
GCTCTATGCATACCATTGAACAACTTGAGGCAGCAAAGCATTACGATTATGTAACCCTTTCTCCTATATATGACTCATTATCCAAGCCCGGCTATAGAGCTATATTCCGACCGGGGGATCTGAAAGAATCAATCAGAGGAAAAAGAGTGGTTGCTCTTGGAGGCGTAACTCCCCGCAGATTCCGGGAATTGAAAGATGCCGGGTTCATAGGGGCAGCTATGTTAGGTTACTTTTGGAATAATACGAAAAATGGTTGAACCTTAAAAATTCTAAAAATTATGCTTCAATTTATTACAAACCCGGAAAGTAAAATGCCGGTGACCGATCAGATTTTTTCTGTTATCGAAGGTGGCGGGAGATGGATACAGATAAGGATGAAGGATGCTCCTGATGATGAAATACGTAAAGTGGTTGAGGCTGTCAAACCGAAATGTGAAGAATTAGGTGTGTTCCTTATCATGAACGACCGTGTGGAGCTTGCTAAAGAGCTAAACGTCGGAGGCGTACACCTCGGTAAAGATGATATGCCTCCATCGAAAGCAAGAATGATTCTTGGTCCGGCTGCCGTGATTGGAGTGACAGCCAATACTTTTGCCGATATTATGGCAGTGAGTCAGCTTGATATAGACTATTACGGCATTGGTCCTTACAGACAAACCGACACGAAAAAGAATCTTTCTCCAATACTTGGAATCGAGGGAATAAGAAAAATATGTTTTGAGATGGAAGAAAAAGAGATCAATATCCCTCATGTTGCTGTAGGGGGTATTAAGCTTGAGGATGTTCTCCCATTGATTGAAGCGGGTGTAAATGGAATTGCGGTAAGCGGAGCTATTGCTAATGCCGACGACCCGAAGAAGGAAACTGAAAAGTTTATTGCAGCCCTTCCTGAGACTCAAGAAGATTAAAGGAGACATATCTACACTCCCTCTCTCCTATTCTTCTTTTTCGAACTAATTCTTTTCTTCAAAACTAATTTTTACCCGTTGAGGGAAATGCGTTTGCATCTCCCTTAAGGTTCTATATGCCTTATAAAACCTGAATATTCAATTGCGTTTTTGGATAACTAATTATAAATCTGAATATTCTAATTTTAATTTAATCTCTCTTTAAGACGAACTCCTGAAACTTAAATAAAGAATTAATATGAATGATTTTCTAAAAATCGGCGACAGGGAATTCTCTTCGCGCCTTTTTGTCGGGACAGGTAAATTCGCTTCTCCCGATGTAATGTGGCAGGCTATCAAGGCTTCTCATTCTGAAATGGTAACGGTAGCAATGAAACGTATAAATCTCTCGGACACAGAGACGGATGAGATGCTTGCCAACATTAATCTTGAAAATGTGCAGCTCCTTCCAAACACTTCCGGAGCAAGAGATGCAAAAGAGGCTGTCGAAGCAGCTAAATTAAGCCGCGAAATTTTCGGAACCAATTTTCTGAAACTTGAAATTCATCCGGATCCGCGTTATCTGATGCCGGATCCAATCCAGACTCTTGAAGCTACTGAAAAGTTGGCAAAAGATGGCTTCATTGTCCTACCGTATATTCAGGCGGATCCCGTCGTTTGCAAACTTCTTGAAGAATCCGGGGCAGCTGCTGTAATGCCTCTCGGTGCCCCTATCGGTTCTAATAAAGGCTTGCAGACAAGGGATATGCTTAGAATAATTATTGAGGAATCCAATCTGCCTGTCATCGTTGATGCCGGTCTCGGTGTTCCCTCCCATGCTGCCGAAGCCATGGAAATGGGAGCTGATGCTGTTTTAGTCAACACAGCAATTGCAATCGCTTCTGACCCGGTTAAAATGGCAAATGCTTTCCGCCTGGGAGTGGAAGCCGGAAGAGAGGCTTTTCTGGCTGGAAAGGGTTCCGTCTCAAATTGCGCTGTCGCTTCTTCCCCTCTGACATCATTCCTGTATTAAAGATAATCATCACGGTTTCAGTTTAATGAATATATTAAGTTGTGAACAGATATGGAAAATCAATTAAAACAAACAATTAGGACTTATGAAAATCAAAGACATTAACGTATCTTCTTATCCCAATTCTTCGAAAATTTATCTTGAAGGAACCCTTCATCCCATTAAGGTCGGCATGAGGAGAATAGATCAACTTCCTACTGTAAAAATAAAGAATGGAGTCAGAATTGAATACCCTAACAACCCTGTGACTGTCTATGACACCAGCGGACCATTCACAGATCCTCACTGTGAGATCGACATCAACAAGGGGTTGCCACGTTTAAGAGAATCATGGATTGAAAAGAGAGGTGATACCGTGATTCTTGATGAAATTACCAGCGAGTACGGAAAACAAAGATTGTCAGACCCCACGCTCGATTCAATCAGATTTCCGGAAAGGAATAAACCAAGGCAGGCTGAACCGGGAAAAAAAGTGACTCAGATGCATTATGCGAGAAAAGGGATCATAACTCCTGAAATGGAATATGTCGCCATACGCGAGAATCTCGATAATGCTGAAAGGGGTATCAAATCATATATCACTCCTGAATTCGTACGTCAGGAAATTGCTTCCGGAAGGGCAATCATACCTGCTAACATCAATCATCCCGAGTCAGAACCAATGATAATCGGGAAAGCTTTTTCTGTCAAAATCAATACTAATATCGGAAATTCAGCTCTTTCATCAGGAATAGAGGAAGAGGTGGCAAAAGCGGTGTGGAGCTGTTTCTGGGGAGGTGATACTCTGATGGATCTCTCGACCGGGAATAATATTCACGAGACAAGAGAATGGATTCTCCGCAACTGTCCCGTGCCCGTTGGTACGGTCCCTTTATATCAGGCTCTTGAAAAGGTAGATGGGAATGTCAGGAATCTTTCTTGGGAGATATATAAAGACACATTGATTGAACAATGTGAACAAGGGGTTGATTACTTCACTATACATGCCGGCGTTCTTAAAGCACATGCAAAACTGATTGAAGGTCGCCTCACGGGATGTGTGTCAAGAGGAGGCTCCATTATCACACAATGGTGTGTGGAACACAATCAGGAAAATTTCCTTTATACTCATTTCGAAGATATTTGTGAGATTCTGAATAAATATGATGTTGCCGTATCTCTCGGCGACGGTATGCGCCCCGGAAGTATAAACGATGCAAACGACTCAGCACAATTCCTTGAGTTGGACGTGCTGGGTGAGCTTACCGAAATTGCGTGGAAACACGATGTTCAGATCCTGATAGAGGGTCCCGGACATGTTCCTCTTCAAAAAATTGAAGAGAACATGACAAAACAGAAAAAAGCTTGTCATGAAGCTCCTTTCTATACTTTAGGTCCGCTCACGACCGACATAGCACCGGCATACGATCATATCACTTCGGCTATCGGAGCTGCCGTCATAGCATCTCTCGGAACTGCAATGATATGCTACGTTACTCCTAAAGAGCATCTTGCACTTCCTGATCTTTCTGACGTGAGGGAAGGCGTCATCGCATATAAGATTGCTGCCCATGCCGCAGACATTGCGAAAGGGTTGCCGGGCGCTTCTGTAAGAGATTATGAACTGAGCAAAGCTCGCTTTGATTTCAGATGGAAAGACCAGTTCAATCTTTCGCTAGATCCTTTCAGGGCTAAAGAATATTATCTGGCTGCCCGGAAATCAGACTCTGAAGGAACTGAAAAATTCTGCACAATGTGCGGTCCGAATTTCTGTGGCATGAGAATTTCTCTAAATATAGCTGAATCATGCAAAGAGTAACAACCGGATTAAAACCAAAGACTTCATTTTATTCGGATCCTACACCCGAAGCAATTTTCGGTCATGGATTTGCCGACTTAATTGATTCATATAACTGGGAGGAAACGGTAGAACAGGTTGTAAATTCATCCTTAAATGATGTTGACCGAGTTCTTGACAAAGCCCGTTCTCAATCCGGACGTCTCTCTCCGGAAGAATTTGGGACTCTCATTTCTCCTGAAGCTGATAAACGAATAGAACAAATGGCTCTCTTAGCCAGAACCTCCACTCTTGAAAGATATGGAAAGACCATCTCTATGTATATTCCTCTATATATAGGTAATGCCTGCACCAATAAATGTATCTATTGCGGTTTTAATCATGATAATCCTTTCAAGCGCAAAGTTTTGTCGCTTAAAGAAATAGAAATGGAGTGCAGAGCAATCAAAAAGATGGCTCCCTTTGAGAATCTTTTGATTGTTGCAGGAGAATACCCATCCTTATGCGGCGTGGATTATTTGGAAAAGGTTCTAAAAGTTTGCAGAGCTTATTTTCACAACCTTTCAATTGAGGTGCAGCCCATGAGAGCTGCTGATTATTCCCGCCTCACTGAATCAGGACTTTACGGAGTGGTGTGCTTTCAGGAGACCTACAACAGGGAAGCTTATAAGAAATATCACCCTAAGGGAATGAAAAGCTTTTTCGACTGGCGCCTTAATGGTTTCGACCGTATGGGGGAAGCCGGAATACATAAAATCGGAATGGGTGCGCTTCTGGGTCTTGAAGACTGGAGAGGAGAAATGGTAATGCTCGCACGTCATTTACGCTATCTCCGGAGAAAATATTGGAAAAGCCGCTTTTCAGTGAATTTCCCAAGATTATGTCCTTCCGAAAGCGGTTTTCAGCCTAACAGCCTGTTATCTGATAAGGAACTTGCCAAGCTTACCTTTGCGTTCAGAATATTTGACCCGGACGTCGATATTTCTTATTCTACAAGGGAAGCCCCTTACTTCAGAGACAATATGATGCGCCTGGGTGTGACTTCAATGAGCGCCGGGAGCAAAACAGAACCGGGGGGATATTCAGCAGCTGAAGAAACTTTGGAACAATTTGATGTGACTGACGAACGCTCACCGGAAGAAGTGGCAGAAGCAATCAGGAAAAACGGTTATGAACCGGTCTGGAAAGATTGGGACGCATTATTTGATATATAAAAAATTACGTTCCTCTCAACTTTATATCAAGGCAATATGTTTAAAAGATGGATACTAAAAGATCCATCTTTTTTGGTTATTTATAGTCTACATCTATATAGACACCTTAAAACTAAACAGATAAAATAAATTTTATGAAATTCACACAACCCAAATTACCTTACGCACCGGATGCCTTGGCTCCGGTGATATCACCGATGACAATTGAATACCATTACGGTAAGCATGAGCGTGCCTATATCGACAATCTTAACAAACTCATCGAAGGGACTGAGTATGAAGAAATGCCTCTGGAAGAGATTGTGATAAAAAGTGACGGAAAGATCTTTAACAATGCTTCACAGGCATGGAATCATATTTTCTATTTCTTCCAGTTTGCTCCCGACGGATTAAAAGAGCCGACAGGAAAACTGCGTGATAAGATTGATGAGCAGTTTGGCAGCTTCGATGAATTCAAGAAGAAATTTGAAGAGGCTGGTGCCACTCTGTTTGGGTCCGGTTGGGTGTGGCTGGCAGCCGATTCTGACGGAAAATTGTATATCCTTCAGGGAAAGGATGCTGAAAACCCGATGACCGGCGGCCTGCAGCCCATTATGGTATTCGATGTTTGGGAACACGCATACTATCTTGATTATCAAAATCTCCGAGGCGAATATCTCAAACGTCTTTGGGACATCGTAGACTGGGCTGTAGTCAGTGGCAGATACGGCGAATAAAGTATTTTCAAACAAAAATTTTTCAAATGCCCGACTTTTTGAAGTTTGGGCATTTTTTTGTAATTTCGCAGCTGATTGAATTTTCAACTGATTCTTACTTCCCGTGATGAAAGATAAAGGTCAAGAATTTTACCCTTTTGGTCTCTTTTCAACAGAGAAGTATTAAGTTGAGTTTACTAAGCTTAAATAATATAAAAATATCTTTTCCTCAAGATATTTTTTTCAATTAACTTGTTATATATTTTAAGATGCTGTAGCTCCTCTTCAGCATTAAACTTTAAAACCTTATATTTCACTGCAGCGAATGCAATCAAAAAAAGATCTCACATCGTTCATCATAGAGGCGATAAGCGATAAAAAAGGAAAAAAAATTGCTCTCATCGACCTTTCGGAGTTTGAATCCGCCTCAACAGGCAAATTAATTATATGTCAGGGAGGGAGTACTTCTCAGGTTAGCGCAATTGCCGACTCCGTAAGAGAGGTTGTGCAAAAGAATGCCAATGTTAAGCCTTACAATTATGAGGGGTATAACAATTGCCAATGGATTGTCATTGATTATGGCGATATTATGGTCCATATTTTCCTCCCGGAATATAGAAACTTTTATAATCTTGAAGATCTCTGGAATGATGCCCCCGTGGAATTTCTTCCTGATATAGATTGATTTTAAAAAATTTTTCCATAAGCATAAATCTAACCTTAATATGTTGAAATATCCAAAGTCCCCAAGAAACGGGAACTCCAACAAAAAGCCGTTGTTCAATATGTATTGGATGTATGGCATCATTCTCTTGTCTCTTTTTGCACTATTTTATTTTCAGGATGCTTCCCAGACTAAGGAAGTAGACTGGACAGATTTTGAAAAAGCGGCAATAGCCGGAGATATTAATAAAATTTATGTCTTCTCTGAAACCGGTATTGCCGAAGGCTTCGTCAATGAGGCTGGTGCTAAAAGATTGAAATTTGACACAACCGATACTTTTGACGGTGATAAGAAAATAAAGACTATCATCCCATCAACAGATAAGATTCAGGAAAAAATTGATGGCTGGAACGCCAAACTTGCAGCTGACGGTAAACCTCAGATCAAAGTCAACTATGAAAGAGGTTCCGATCTCATGAAGTTATTCTGGTATTTCGGACCTATTCTTCTTCTTGTTCTCTTTATGGTCTTCATGTCTAAAAGAATGAGCGGTGGCGGCGGTGGCGGCGGTATCTTCAACGTCGGCAAATCAAGGGCTACCGTCTTTGATAAGAATAACGGTCCGGCGGTCACCTTCAAGGATGTGGCAGGACAGGCTGAAGCAAAGGTTGAGATTGAGGAGATTGTGGAATTTCTAAAGAATCCGCAGCGATATACGGAGCTTGGAGCAAAAATTCCTAAAGGTGCTCTCCTTGTTGGTCCTCCGGGAACCGGTAAGACTCTTCTGGCTAAAGCAGTTGCAGGAGAAGCTAATGTTCCGTTCCTTTCGATGTCAGGTTCAGATTTTGTTGAAATGTTTGTCGGCGTAGGTGCCGCCCGTGTCCGCGATTTGTTCAAGCAGGCAAAGGAAAAAGCCCCCTGTATTGTGTTTATTGACGAGATTGAT
>JAIDPA010000113.1 GCA_029062985.1 Muribaculaceae bacterium | reverse complement strand
CTTCCATCCGGTGGCGATTGTCTGACTCAAGATGCCGCAGTTTTATCCTGAGCACGGCAGCCTGCAATTCATCGAGACGGGAATTTTTTCCGCAATAATCAAACACGTATTTCCGGCTGCTTCCATAGTTTGCGAGAGTACGCACCATTTCCGCAAGCGCGTCATCATCCGTGGTGACGGCACCCGCATCTCCCAGTGCCCCCAGATTTTTCCCGGGATAGAAACTATGTGCGGCTGCATTACCAAAAGAGCCAGTCGGTTGTCCCTCGAAGCGACAGCCATGCGCCTGGGCATTGTCTTCTATAATGAGGAGATTATTTTCACGGGCAATACCGCTGATTTCATGAGAGAATGCACATCTGCCGTAAAGATGGACAATCATGATAGCCTTGGTCTTCGGAGTCAGGGCTTCCTTTATTCTGTCGGCATCAATCCGGAGCGTGAGAGGATTTGGCTCCACGAGCACAGGCTTCAGTCCATTCTCCGAGATTGCCAGAATAGAAGCGATAAAAGTGTTGGCAGGCACAATTATTTCATCTCCTTTGCGGAGTCTGCCCATTTCGATCCAAGCCCTGAGGATGAGCGTGAGGGCTTCGAGACCATTGCCACATCCTATGCAATGTCTTGAGGAGATAAAACGGGCGTATTCCTTTTCAAACGCAGCTACCTCTTCTCCGAGAATATACCATCCGGAATCGACTGTCCGAACCATTGCATCTGCTATTTCCTTCCGGAAACGTTCGTTGACAGCCTTAAGATCAAGAAATTTTATCATAAAACAACCCTTTGGGAAGCAAAATTAACTCAAATTTTTTTAATCAGCTTTAGCATCCTCAAGCCTGAACAGGGTATTCGTTGGTGAGGGAAAGGGAATAAGTGTCGTAGCAGACGGCACGCGCTCCGAAACCTTCTTTCTGATAGATAAGGGATTCGTTAAGATAAGAGCCTTGGCGTTCATTTGAATTTCCGAAATCAAAGTAGGGGACATCAGTGCAGAGGTCGGCAAGCAGATGATGGAAAAGAAGGTCGAGAGCCCCTGTCGCTTTCCCTCTTTCATCAGCTGAGATGTATTGAGAATGGATGACTCTTTCTGTTTTATAGATTACGGTTCCTGCCACGATCTCACCGTTCAGCCGAGCCGTAAAGAGGCGGATATTGTCGGGGAAAAGGGCGTGAAGCCTGATTATTTCGTCAAGACTATGGACCGGACTGACAGCGTATTTTTCGTTGAGATTATTCTCCAGAATTTTCCAGAATCCCGAGAAGTCATTATCTTCCCCCACCTCAATACCGGCTTTTTCCGCCTTTCTGATACCTGCCTTCCTTATGTTTCTCCATTTTATGGGGTTAGTACGGTCGATGACTGAAGAAATCTTTCTGACCGCTAATCCGGCGTCTATTCGGAACAGAGCATAGAGATCTTCTTCGGAAGGAAGACGATGATAGATATGGGGAGAGGGGGAATAAATCATCCTTGAAAAGCCTGATTCAGCAAGGAAGGAACGAAGGCGCCGAAAAATCTCCAGAGTATCTGCCGCAGTGCATTTTTCATCAGTCAGCAGCCCTCCGTAGGTCAGTCCCGCGTGTGAAATCCATTCTTCACCGAGCGCACATGCCGGGAGGATGCCATAGAGTCTGTTTCCCCGAAACACCATAATTGAAAAATCACGGAATCTGTCGGCATGATAATCCATATAGTCACGCCGATGCAGAAAAGTGGCGTTTTTCGACTTTTCAACAAATTCATCCCAGTCTTTTTTATCATGGGGAGAATATCTGCGGAGCGTCATCATGAATTTTTCAGCTGATTTTTCAGGGCAAGGAAAGCGTCATAATCGCGCACATACTCTTCTTCAATATACACATCGGATGCAAGCACCATGCAGACGGCACCCGATGAAAAATCATCAAGTGTGTTCCAAATTCCGGGAGTGACCAATAATCCCTGATAGGGATGGTTAAGAAGGAAAGTGCGTTTTACTGAGCCATCATCAAGAGTGACTGAGAAACTTCCGCAGACTGCCACAATCATACGATACTGCTCACGATGGGCGTGGCCGCCGCGGTTGGCACCTCCAGGGACATCGTAGATGTAGTAGACTCTCTTTATGTCGAAAGGAACTGTACGGCTATTTTCAACAACAGTAAGGCTCCCTTTGCGCTCGCTATGATGCCGGCTAAGTTCGATTATGGAACAGTCGTAGACCGTTGACTCGTTCATTTGCTTACAAATTCAATATACCTGTCATGATCGAGAATGTAATCGGCAGGATCATAATCAGTGGAGGATAAAATCAATGCAAGGGAGTTGGTGGAGAAATTTGTGAGCGTCCGCCATACTCCGGCAGGGATATACAGGCCGTAATATGACCGGTTGAGGGAGAATTTCCTGAGGCGGCAGCCATCATCGGCAACCACATCGAAACTTCCCGATAATGCCACAATAAACTCCCGGCTTCTGAAATAGGCATGCCCATCGCGGGCTTCCCCACCCGGCACGTCGTAGACCCAATAGGCACGACGTATCGGGAAGGGAATATCCTTACATTCCTCAATCACCGAGAGATTGCCCCGGGCGTCGAGGAAACGCGGAAGATCAATTATGCGGACAGAATCCGAATCCTTTTCGGGATTATTGTTCGCCATACCAGGTGGAATACATCAGATAATTGCGGGCAATTTTCTCGTTCATCTCCTTAGCCTTTTCCGGTTCGACCATCTTGATGAACTTAGCCGGAGTTCCGCCCCAGAGTTCGTGAGGACCGATCTGAGTCTTGGAAAGAACGACGGAGCCTGCAGCGACAATTGCTCCTTCGCCGACAACGGCATCATCCATCACTACGGCGCCCATACCGATAAGAGCGTAATCACGAACTTTAGCGCCGTGTATGACGACGTTATGCCCAATCGACACATCATCGCCAATTTCTATTGTCGACTTCTGATAAAGAGTGTGGAGGACACTGCCATCCTGTATGTTCACACGATTTCCGATGCGAATTGAATTGACATCGCCACGTAAAACGGTAGAAAACCAGATGCTGCACTCATTTCCTATCACGACATCGCCGACGATGACGGCGTTTGCGGCGAGAAAGCAGCCTTCCCCAATTTCGGGAGTAAATCCTCTGACGGTTTGTATTATAGCCACAGCTTTTGAAATTGAAAATTGAAAATTGAAAATTATGATAGCGGGCGGCCTGGAGGCCTTAGGTTACCTTTTTGCTTGCGCGTGGGGAAGTTACCTTTTTGCCTGCGCGTGGGGAAGTTGGGGACAACTTCCCTCCCCAGTGTGCCTCGCGCCTTGAGCCTCGCGCCTTGAGCCTTGAGCCTTGAGCCTCGCGCCTTGAGCCTCACGCCTTGAGCCTAATGCCTATTTCCCAAGAGATTTTGTCTTGGCAGCGAGCCAGGCAGCCTCTTCCGGAGAGAGAAGGGGAGTCAGACGGTTGCGCACTTCCACGTGATATTCGTTGAGCCATTTTATCTCATCGTCGGTCATGATTGATGTGTCGAAGAGAGTAAGGTCAAACGGGAAGAGGGTCATTGTCTCGAATTGCAGGAATTTGCCGAACTCCGTTTCCTTCCAGGGCACTGTAGCCACAAGGTTCTCACAACGTATTCCGTATTTCCCTTCAAGGTAGAGACCGGGTTCGTTGCTGGTGACCATACCGGGCTGAAGAGGAGTGGGATTTTCGTTCAGTCGGATGCTTTGCGGTCCTTCATGGCAATTGATGAAGAAACCGACGCCGTGGCCTGTGCCGTGGTAATAAGCCTTTCCTTCGTTCCATAGGAACTGGCGGGCAAGGACATCGAGCTGAGCTCCACGAGTGCCTTCGGGATATTTCGTCATAGCCAGAGCGATATGACCTTTCATCACGAGGGTGAAGTCATGAATCATCTCGGCAGTCGGAGTGCCGAGAGCGACAGTGCGTGTGATGTCGGTAGTGCCGAAAGTGTACTGTCCGCCGGAATCTATGAGCAGAAGGCCGTCGCCCTCGATTGTGACATCAGTCTCGGCATTGGCTTCATAATGGACAATCGCACCGTGGGCATTCCAACCGATAATGGGAGCGAAGCTTTCATCGACACAGGATTTATCGGCAAGACGGAATGCCCGGAGCTGTTTCCCGGCACCGACTTCAGTAAGTTTTCCTGTAGGATATTCCTTTTCCACCCACATCATGAACTTTGTGAGGGCAACCCCATCCTTCTCCATTGCTATTGCAAGATTTGACAGCATCGACTGATTCTTGATGCTTTTCAGCTTGGCGACTCCTGCGCCACCGAACACCGGAGTGCAACCTATATGGTCGTAAACGCCGCGAGCCGTCTTTTCAGGGTCGATAAGGAGGCGGGTTTCTTTCGGAAGACTTGCCACGA
>JAIDPA010000112.1 GCA_029062985.1 Muribaculaceae bacterium | reverse complement strand
AAATTTTTCCACTTCCGTCTCCCGATAATTTGCCGGTCCGCAGAATTGCATGGCAAAAATAATAAAAATTATTCAATTATCAATATAATCCGCTGAATTTAATCTATTTTTATTACTTTTTTATCTATTTTTATCAAAAAGCACCGTCAAACGCTTTTTTTGACAGTAGCGCTTTTATTATCGAAACTTCCCCTATAATACACTATCAGAAGATTAATCTCCTTATATTTTTAACAATCTTGCATCCTATTTTGTTAATAATTCACTAATTTTGCATTATGTCGAAAAAGAAACAAAGTAAAGATGCCTCTACCGAAATTCTCGGTGAGGGAAGAGTGATAAAAAACACCGGAAGCTCCTATATCGTACGCCTCTCTTCCGGCGAGCAACTGCCATGCCGTATCAAAGGAAATTTCCGTATAAAAGGAATACGTACCACAAATCCCGTGGCAGTAGGCGATATCGTGACCGTAGTGAAAGCTGCTGATGATGCCGATTACATCACAGCCATCTCTCCTCGACGGAACTACATCATTCGCCGTGCGTCAAATCTTTCTAAAGAAAGCCATATCCTTGCCTCAAATATTGACCTTGCCATTCTGGTGGCTTCCCTTAAAGACCCGGAAACGCCTCTCACTTTCATCGACCGTTTCCTTGCCACGGCAGAAGCCTACTCCGTCAAGGCTGCCATCGTGCTTAATAAGGAAGACACCTGGGATGAGCTGGATAAAGAGCTTGCGGAAGCCCTTCATAATCTTTATTCCTCTATCGGCTATCCACTCTATTTCGTGTCAGCCGCTACGGGAAAAGGAATCCCGGAATTAAAAAACATCCTGATTGATAAAATTACTCTTTTAGCCGGAAACAGCGGTGTCGGAAAGTCTTCTCTAATCAACTCTCTCGTGCCCGGAGCTAACCTGCGCACAGGAGAAATATCCGACATTCATCACACCGGCACTCACACGACAACTTTCTCTGAAATGATTGATCTCCCCGGCGGAGGTGCGTTGATCGACATTCCCGGAGTGAGAGGTTTCGGAACAATTGATTTTGCCCCTGAGGAAGTGGGTCATTTCTTCCCTGATATTTTCCATTTTGCACGCGATTGCAGATACAGTGATTGCAAGCACACCGGAGAACCGGGATGCGCGGTGATTCCTGCCGTTGAGGAGCATTACATAGCTGAAAGCCGCTACAATTCCTATCTTTCTATCCTTGAGGAAGCTTCTGAAGAAGCGGGCGCCGACAAATACCGCAAGCCTTTCTGAGTCCCTCCTGAAAGAGGACTCATCATGCCTCTACCAGCGATTCCGACAGTATATGCTCAAGATCCGGAGCACTGACCCGAGTGGTGATTGTTCCGTCTTTCGCCACGGATATTCCTCCGGTCTCCTCGCTGACTATGACGCACACTGCATCCGTAGCCTGACTCATGCCTAAGGCTGCCCTATGGCGAAGTCCGAGATTTTTGGGAATATTCATGTCATGACTCACCGGAAGGATACAGCCGACTGACTTGATACGGTGTTCGGCTATTATCATTGCTCCGTCGTGCAAGGGAGAATTTTTGAAGAAGATATTCTCAATAAGACGCACGTTTACGTTGGCATCTATTATGTCGCCCGTTTTTTCATAATCCGTAAGGGGCATCTTGCGCTGAAACACAATCAAGGCGCCTGTCTTGCTTTTGCTCATGCTCATGCAGGCATACACAACTGCCATGACCCTTGCATGTCCCTCTCCATCTGATTTTTCGTGTCGGAAAAATCTCTTGAAATTCTTCAGTCTTCCTTGCGAACCCAAATCAATCAGGAAACGCTTTATCTGATCCTGAAAGATAATCACAAGGATAATCAGCCCTATGCTCATGAATTTGTCAAGGATAGAGCCTGTCAGACGCATGTCGAAAATTTCTGAGGCGAGCACCCACACCACAAAGAAGACCAGCACCCCATAGAACAGACTCAGAGTGCCGCTGTTCTTCATCATTCTGTAGACGTAATACAGAAGTAGCGCTATTATGAGGATATCTATTATATCCTTTATTCCGAAATTTATCATCTTAAGGGGAGCTTAAAATATAATCGTAAATGCTTTTTATCTCAATTTCCGAATGCAGAAGAAGGTTATAATGAGCCTACCAGACTCACCACCTGCCGGGCTGCCTTGACATCATGCACACGAAGAATATCAGCGCCACGGTCGATGGCAATTGCATTGAGGGCTATCGTGCCTTCATAACTTTCCTCAGGAGTAATGCCGAGAGTTTTCCATATCATGCTTTTTCTTGACAGACCGGCAAGCACCGGCATACCCATCTTGCAAAATTCTCCCAGTTCGTTAAGAAGCTGAAAATTCTGCTGAACAGTTTTTGCAAATCCGAAGCCGGGATCAATTATGATATCACACACCCCTAAGCCTCGCAGTTCATACACCTTTTTTGCAAGATCCGTAATCACCTCAGCCGTAACATCATCATATCCGGTCATAGTCTGCATTGTAGCAGGAGTGCCTCTTGTATGTGTCAGGATATATGCCACCCGTAGATCGGCTATTGTCTGCCACATTTCAGGGTCGAGCGTTCCTCCTCCTATATCGTTGATGATATCGACACCCCATTCCTCGACACAGCGACGGGCTACTGACGCTCTGAACGTGTCAACACTCACCGGAACCTCTTCCCATTCCTTGCGTATTGCCTCAAGTCCCCTCGCAAGACGCGAGTACTCCTCTTCCGGCGAGACATCGGCAGCCCCCGGACGTGAGGAATATCCTCCGAGATCAATTATATCGGCTTTCTCTTCCCTCAACTGCATCACACGCCCGAGGATTTCATTTTCCCCGGGCGTGCGGCTGCCGCTATAGAAACTGTCAGGCGTCACATTGACTATTCCCATCACTTTCGGACGCCGGAAATTCATCAGGCGTCCCCTGATATTGATTGTCAGGTCGCTATGCATATCTATAACGAGTTAATAAGATGACGTCATGAACGGTTGGCGCGCTTACGCTCATTCTCATCAAGAATAATCTTGCGGATGCGCAGATGATTGGGAGTCACCTCCACGTATTCATCCTCCTTTATATATTCGAGAGCTTCCTCAAGAGAGAACACTATCGGGGGGACAATCCTTGCCTTATCATCCGCACCTGAAGCACGCATATTGGTGAGCTTCTTCGACTTGGTCACGTTGACCACGATGTCATTGTCCTTGGCATTTTCTCCGACCACCTGACCTGCATACACCTCTTCCTGAGGGAAGATAAAGAATTTGCCGCGGTCCTGAAGTTTATCAATGGCATAGGCGTAAGCTGTGCCGGCTTCCATTGCTATAAGAGAGCCGTTAGTGCGACGTTCGATATCCCCCTTCCATGGCTGATATTCAAGGAAGCGGTGTGCCATGATAGCCTCTCCGGCAGTAGCTGTCAGCACATTGTTGCGCAAGCCGATTATGCCGCGTGATGGAATCACAAATTCTATGTTGACTCTGTCATTCTGAGTTTCCATCGATACAATCTCACCTTTTCGACGCGTCACCATATCGACCATCTTCGAACTGTATTCCTCCGGCACATTGATTGTGAGCGCCTCGACCGGCTCACACTTCTTGCCGTCGATTTCTTTTATAATCACCTGGGGCTGACCGACCTGGAGTTCATAGCCCTCACGACGCATTGTCTCTATGAGGATTGAAAGATGCAGTACACCTCTGCCGTAGACATTCCATTTGTCTTCATTGTCTCCTTTTGTCACCCGGAGGGCAAGATTGCGGTCAAGTTCCTTCTCAAGACGGTCGGCTATATGACGGGAGGTGACATATTTTCCATCCTTACCGAAGAAGGGAGAATCATTGATTGTGAAGGTCATTGACATTGTCGGCTCGTCAATGGCAATTCTGGGAAGTGCCTCCGGATTATTGATGTCGGCTATTGTGTCGCCGATTTCAAACCCGTCGATACCCACAATTGCACAAATATCTCCCGAGCTTACTTCCTCCACTTTCTTGCGTCCCATTCCCTCGAAAGTGTGAATCTCCTTTATGCGCTGCTTCACCACACTTCCGTCTTTCTTTATCAAAGCGACATCCTGACCTTCACGGAATGTGCCACGATGCACACGCCCTACGGCTATTCTGCCTACGTATGAGCTATAGTCAAGACTTGTGATGAGCATCTGTGAATCTCCCTCTATCCTTTCAGGAGCCGGGATATGCTCGATGATTGCGTCTAAGACGGCTGTTATATCTTCGGTTGGTTTCTGCCAGTCAGTGCTCATCCAGTTGTTTTTGGCTGAGCCGTAGATTGTCGGGAAATCAAGCTGGTCTTCTGTAGCATTAAGGTTGAACATAAGGTCAAAGACCATCTCGTTGACCTCATCGGGACGACAATTGGGTTTATCCACCTTGTTGACCACCACTACGGGCTTTAATCCCATCTGGATAGCTTTCTGAAGCACAAAGCGAGTCTGGGGCATCGGTCCTTCAAAAGCATCCACGAGAAGCAGACATCCGTCTGCCATGTTAAGCACACGTTCCACTTCTCCTCCGAAGTCGGCATGCCCCGGAGTGTCTATAATGTTTATCTTCGTACCCTTATAGTTGATTGATACATTCTTTGAGAGGATTGTGATGCCTCTCTCCCTTTCAAGATCATTATTGTCAAGGATCAGTTCGCCGGTGGTCTGATTGTCTCTGAAGAGATGACCGGCAAGAAGCATTTTGTCGACCAGTGTTGTCTTACCGTGGTCAACGTGGGCGATAATCGCGATGTTGCGGATGTCTTGCATAAATAGTCGTTGATATTCGGGTGCAAAGTTACAAATTTTTTTTGTATTAACACACTAAGAACCCGTCAAACAGAATAAAGTTAGGGAATCTGATGATTAATGCGGGATGCAGAAAAAGGGAAATCTTCAGCAATATAGCTGAAAATTTCCCTTTCTTCATTCCGGAAAATCCAAAATTATTACTTACGGATACCGAGCTCTTTCTTTGCAATGATAGCACGGTAACGGTTGATATCCTTACGGATCAGATAGTCGAGAAGTGAACGACGCTGACCTACGAGAGCTTTAAGCGCACGAGCTGTCGCATAATCCTTGTGGTTTTCCTTAAGATGCTCTGTAAGGTGTTTGATACGGATTGAGAAGAGGGCAATCTGGCTCTCAGGGCTGCCTGTATCGGTTTTGCCCTGACCGTACTTCTCGAAAATTTCCTGCTTTTCTTCTGTTGAAAGATGCATGTTTAATGAGAGTTTTGTGTGATTAATTATTTGTTTCCACTTTTATCAGAAAAGCTTTCCGGCACAGGGCTCTCCCCCTTGCCTACCTTTCGCAAAAAGCGTTGCAAAGTTACAATTTTTTTTTGAATCCTGCAAGCCTTTCCTTGCCATATTGAGTATCGGCAGCCCGAACATGAACCTTTTGCTAATCAAAGGCGTTATAATGACAAAGGATAATCTCCCTCGGCGCGAAGCCGAATTGAGGATTTCTTTATTATCCATACCCGGAAACGACACTATCCCTGTATGTGATCCCTAATTGATAGTGTTATTATTAAGACAGAAAATAGGATTCTTCAAACCGGTTGATGAATCCTATTTTTTCATTAAATTAAGAGATACGCCCGAGTTCGGTCGAACTCGGGCGTATCTCTTAATTTATACTGTTAGATTTACTTTATTTCTTTGCAAGAATTAGCGCTGAATAAGGAGCAAGGGTTATTTTCCCTCCTCTTGTCTTACCAAGACTTCCGTCAGGTGTGATTTTACCATCCTGGGCAACAATCATCCAGTTGCCGCTCTTGACATTTACGGTCTGAGGAACTGAAGCACCATTGAAGACAACCTTGATTTCATCCCACTCATCTCCGTTGGCATGGTCCTTAAGACTATAAGAGATGAGGTTAGGAGTTTTTGAAGAATCTATCTTGTCAAACACAAGATGCTTGGCAATATCTTCAGCCGTAGTCATCCTGAAGGCGGGGTGAGCCTTACGCAAAGCTATCAGATTTTTGTAGTATTCAAACTGATCATGATATTTCGCTTTGTTCTCCCAGTCAATTGCATTTATGGAATCAGGGCTCTTATAAGAGTTGTGAACGCCCTTCTTATCGCGGAATACTTCCTCACCCGCAAACATGAAGGGAGTGCCCTGCGAAGTGAAGACTATTGTCTGTGCAAGTTTGGCAGCTGCAAGCATATTCTCCTCCGGTTCGCCCGCCATTGACTTCCGCATCTTATCGGTCAGCGACAGGTCGTCATGACAGGAAACATAGTTGACTATCATTTCAGGAGATTTGGCATAAGGGAATTTTGAATTGTTTCCTTTTGCAAAATCCACCTGAGGATGATTGGTAGCTGCGACGATGCCGATTTTCACGGTTTCCTCGAGTCCGGGCTTACCTGTAGCAAAGCCTCTGTCGGATGCATCAGTGTAATGTCCCTTCACTGCATCACGGATATCGTCTGAAAAGACTGCTATATCACGCATGTTTGACACGTTTTCCTTCAATGCCCGGTGTTCGACAGCAAGGGGTGAATCTCCCGCAGTCCAGCCTTCACCATATACGAATATCGAAGGATTGATTTTCTTAAGCTCGGCAGCCACATCCGTCATGGTCTGAGTGTCATGAATAGCCATAAGGTCAAAACGGAAACCGTCTATATGATATTCATCAGCCCAGTATTTTGTAGAATTGATGATATAATCGCGCATCTGCTGGCGGTCAGACGCTGTCTCATTGCCGCAGCCTGAAGCATCGGAATATCTGCCGTCGTCCCAATGACGATGGTAATAACCGGGTGCGGTAAGCTCGAAATTGGAGTCATCATTCTGGGCGGTGTGATTATACACAACATCCATGATCACACCGATTCCTGCATCATGAAGAGCTTTAATCATCTCCTTCATCTCCTTCACTCTCGCAGACGGGTCGGAAGGATTAGTAGAGTAGCTTCCCTCCGGTGCATTATAATTTAGCGGATCATAACCCCAGTTGTAGGTATTGTCCTGAAGATTCATCTCATCGACAGAGTTGAAATCATACGAAGGAAGGATATGCACATGGGTCACTCCGAGTTCCTTAAGATGATCGATACCTGTCTTCTCTCCTGAAAGTGTGGTCGTGCCCTCCTCTGTCAGAGCAAGGAACTTACCCTTATTAGCTATGCCTGAAGATGGATGCATCGACATGTCGCGATGATGCATCTCGTAGACTACGACATCCGTAAAGTTGTCTACTTTCGGACCCTTATCCTGAGCCCACCCTTCGGGATTTGTCTTAGAGAAATCTATGATTGCCGCCCGGCTGCCGTTGACGCCGACTGCCTTTGCCCATACACCGGGGGTCTCCTTAAGCCATTTATCGTTTTGCTTAACCTTGAATGTGTAGAATTTTCCGTAAAGCTGTTCAGGTTCGTTAGCGCTCCAGACTCCTGTCTTTGGGTCAAGAGTCATTTTCACTTCCTTGTAGGGTTTGCCCGACTTGCCGTCGTTATACAAGTTTAGCATCACCTCCTGAGCCTTCGGACTCCAGAGACGGAAATGTGTGCCTGAAGCATTAACAGTCAGTTCAAGGTCATCTCCGTTATATGTAGGATAGTTAAAAAACTGCTCATCAAAGAGACTCTGGGAATAGATAGAGCCGGGAGCGACTGCTGCTCCGGTGGCGATGAGTGCCATAATCAAGAGTTTTCTGATATTCATGTAGAATAATAATGTTGAATTTTGGGTGTCTTTTGAAGTTATTTACAAAAGTAACACTTTTTCGGCTATAAAAAAAACTTCCATCCAATCTTTTTCACTATTGTTAAGAAGCTGCGGAAGGTTTTTCAACATTATTATGCAAACGGTATAATTTTTGTCTGTTCTTATAACCAATTTTTAGAAAATCGATGTCCCTATGAGTCTGTCAGCACGGGCACCGGGGAGACGCAGATAGACAAGAGCAAGATATTCGTTTTGGCTTTCATATCTATCTCCCTCAATCATCGAGGAGGAGGGTGTGGCTTCTCCTTTTGCCACCATGACATAGCGATAATTATAGCTACCTTGTTTCAATGGAATCTTCACTTCATATCTTCCCGAGTTATGATTATATGTCATGATGTTTGCATCGTCCTGATTATAGCGTGTGAATTCGCCGTCAGGATAGATGTCTGCGCCGGGCTGATATGGCATGATGAGTGAGAAATGCGTCAGGACATAATCAGCACCCAGATTTGCATCCGTCGAATTATAGTCGTCTATCTTGAACCGCCCGTGTTGAGTTCTGTCGTACTCATATCCCTTACCGGCGCGAGGTAAATCAGGAGTAAGATACGCCTCAAACATTTTCCCATTGAAAACAACCGAATCTACATGCATGCCGGGATAATCCGTACGGACTGTCTCAAAACGGCGGTACTCATTCCCGGCGGGGAATATCAGATTAGGATCATGAGCGTATTCTATCACTTTACCTTCAACCCTTAAAGGATGAAAAGTCGTCCGGAGTGAGGAAGGAGAATTGTTCTGAATGACATTGACCACTAAATCTTGCCAGGGATTACGTATCTCTTCCCCTCCGGCATCCACTCTCAGCTCTACCTGCTGATAGCCGGCGTCAACTCCTTTATCCGTGCGGGTCGTAACATCTCCCTGCAATGTCACTGTGTTTTCAGAAACATAAAAACCTGTCTGAAATAATATTTCATCCGGATAATTTTCGCGATATACCTGCAGCAGATAGTTTCCCCCCGCAACCGGCTGCATCTGACTGTTGGGAATCTCTAAGTTGTAATTGACATAGTGGATGAAAGTATTCGAGGAAAAGGCATAATCTTCTATCTCTGCCTCATTAAAACCTTTCAGATATTCCTGTTCAAGCAGACGGGAAGGCTGCCAGTCGGCGTTACAGTGGAGAAGACGGTAACGCAAATGCTCTGCATCCTCTCCGATAATATCAAAATTGATATCAAGGCGATCGGCTGTATTGAGCCGTATGACGGGAGGAGCCATAAAGTTTTCAGGATTCCTTACGGTAAGACTTTTTACGAGGGGGTCGTTAATCTGCTCGGGATTGAGGGCATAAAGATTCGAGGCTCCGATTCCAAACATACAGGCTGCCACAATCCTGACAATATTCTGAAGATAAACTGAAAGCTTCACCATTGTATAGGAGTTTTGCCGTGAGCTACCAGATATTCGTTAGCCTTTGAAAAATGATGATTGCCAAAAAAGCCCCTGTGGGCAGAAAGGGGCGAGGGATGCACGGAGGTAAGCACAAGATGACGGTTACGGTCAATTTTTTCACCTTTTCTTATGGCATCCGAGCCCCAGAGAAGAAACACAAGATTTTCACGCTGAGTTGCCAGTGCTTCTACGGTGGCATCCGTGAATTTTTCCCATCCTATTCCTGAATGTGATTTAGGTTGATGCTCAAGCACGGTGAGTGAAGAATTCAGGAGGAGCACTCCTTGTCGCGCCCATCTTGACAAATCTCCGTCAGCCGGGAAAGGAGCGCCGGTGTCAGCTGAGACTTCTTTGAATATGTTTATAAGGGAAGGAGGCATTTTTATGCCGGGCGCAACAGAGAAACAGAGTCCGTTAGCCTGTCCGGGACCATGATATGGGTCCTGACCGATTATGACGACCTTCGTACTGTCAAAAGGAGACGCATCGTAGGCTGCAAAGATCTCACGTCCGGGCGGATAGACACGTAGCGCAGGATTGGCATAATCACTCCTTACCCTGTCGGTCAGCTGTTTGAAATACGGTTTCTCAAATTCAGGCGAAAGACAGCGTTTCCAGCTTTCCTCAATTTTTACATTCATATAATCAGCGATTTAGAAATGGCACATTCTCTTGCCCGGTAAGTGTGTATGCAGATATTTTAATTCTATGCATACGCCATTCTCGGATTGATTCCGGCAAACCGGGGTCCTATATAAATAGAAAAAGTGGACGGATTTCACAATCAGTCCACTAATCTTTTTTGCTTAACTAAATAAATTCTTACATGTTAGGATTATAGATACCTAATAATTACTTTGCAAAGTTAACAATTAAATATTTCCTCACCAAATATTTTTTACGAAATATTTGGCATAAAATCATTATTTTAACTATTTTAACAATTGATTTTACTTTATTAATCGTCTGCCTCCGGATTATTGAGTCGGTCATAGAATATCGACACCCCTTGTGCCACTAACTCATGACAGGTTTTCCCGCATTTCCCCTTTAAATCCACACATCTTATACATCCCCCATGAGGCTCTTTAAAAGTTTCGCACAGCTTTCTTGCGCCTGCCATGGCTTTCTTCTTACCCTCCGGATTTGAATCTGAATTGATGATGCCTTCCCCTATCGCCAATGCATTTGCAACTCCGCAGAGTTCACCCTGCCCTACACCGCTTCCGAGTGCCGACGTAATAATCGCAAGACTTTCTGCATCATAATGAAGCTCATCTGAAAATGGGATAAGCACCGACTGAGAACAGTTATACCCTTCCTGACGCAGACGCATTGCCATTTCTATTTTTTCTCTTTTATTCATCTCTTGTCATTCATTGAACAGAGCGCACCTAATGTCTTATTAGATGCGCTCGATGGTATCTCCATAGGGAGTCGAACCCTAATCGTCGGAACCGGAATCCGATATTCTATCCATTGAACTATGGAGACGGATGCCTGACTCTGTGTCGTCGGGCTTTTATTTGTTGCAAAGTTAAACATTTTTTCCGAACTTTGCAACCTTATCTTAATCGTTATTTCTCTTAATAAACCGACGGGTAAAAAAACCTGTACTGATAAATTTCAAAAGAGATTTAATTTTTAAATCCAAGACGTATGCTTCTCATCAAAGATACCCTCGTTTCTCTTGACCTGATTGAACGTTTCTTTGTCTGCGACCTTGACTCCTGTCTCGGTCAATGCTGCATCGACGGCGATGCAGGCGCTCCTCTCCTAACTTCGGAAAAAGAAGCTATTGATGCCAACATCGAAAAGATTCTTCCCCTTCTCAATCCTAAAGCAAAAGCTATCATCGAAGAAGAAGGAACTTCATACGTTGATGAAGAGGGAGATCTGGTCACTCAAATTGTCGATGGCAGGGATTGTGTCTTTACCACTTATGCAGAAGGGGGAAAATGCCTGTGTGCTCTTGAAAAAGCTTACCGTGAAGGAAAGCTGCCCCAGCTTAAACCCTCTTCCTGCCATCTTTATCCTGTAAGGCTCCGACAGGTCGGCGATCTTACAGCCGTCAATCTCCATCGCTGGAAAATTTGCAAATGTGCCGAAATATTGGGACGAGTCAAGAAAATCCGGGCTTATCAGTTTCTTAAAGAACCTCTCGTCAGGAAATTCGGGCAGGAATGGTATGATGAATTGGAACGGACTGCTCACGAATGGCTCCTTCAGCATGACAAGAAAAGCTCTAAAGAATAGGCGATACAAGACGGAACATTGATTCCAGAATGCGCTGTCCGACGGGGCGCCGACGCCATTTGTCAATGTTAAGTTTCCGGCATTGACGCAGGTCATCAAAATAGATGTCGCGCATTTTCCGGTTAATTGCCTCATCATATATCAGCAGATTCCCTTCAAAATTATTTTCAAAGCTTCGGAAATCAAAGTTTGTGGAGCCGGACGTGACAAACGTGTCGTCAACTATCATAACTTTTGAATGGAGCATCCCGGGTTCATATAAATAAACTTTTATGCCGGCTTTAAGACATTGCGTGATGTAGGAGAAAGAAGCATACCTGAGCAGCTTGCTGTCGGGATGGTCAGGAATCATTATCCTTACGTCCACCTTTGCCAGTGCGGCTGCCTGAAGAGCATTGAACAAAGCATCCGTTGGCAGAAAATAAGGTGTCTGAATAAGTATGGTCCGTTTTGCGGAGGCTATCAGGCGCAGAAAACACAAGGCAAGATTATTCCATCTCTCTGTTGGTCCGCCGGTCAGAAGCTGCACTCCGCAGTCATTGACTATATTCGATGCCGCCGGCTTCACTTCCGGGACGTACGGCTCTTTCTTGAGGAAATTCCAGTCAATGGCAAAGGAATAGATAAGGGATTCGACCACATCTCCTTTTATCCTGAAATGTGTGTCACGCCAGATCTTTCCCTTTCCTAATCCCTTAATGTATCTGTCGGCTATATTCATTCCTCCTATATAGCCTGTCTCCCCATCTATTATTGCTATTTTCCTATGATTACGCCAGTTCAGTCTATTGGCAAGCTGAGGGAAGTTTACTCTGAAAAAAGGATGGGTCGCCACGCCGGCTTTCTGCATTCTCCTGAAAAACTTGTTATGAGCAGAAAAACTCCCCACGTGATCATACATCACCTTCACGAGCACTCCGGCTTGTGCCCTTTCAATAAGGATATCAGCTACTTCTCTTCCGATTTCATCATCCTGAAAAATGTAATACTGCAGCAGGATTGATTTCTTGGCATTCCGCAGGTCTTCCTTAAACCGGCGGAATTTTTCCTCCCCGGAGGTAAAAATCTCTATTTCATTATTAACCGTGAATGGAGAATGGCATAATGAGTGAGAAAGCTTGATAAGGCTCCGATGGTCAGGCAGGAGCTGAAGATTATTGATATTGACTCGCCGCGGACTGTGCTTATGCATTATCTTCCGCTTATTATGCCGGGTCAGCAGATGCAAGCCTCTCAGACTGCGTCCGAAAAATATATAGAATATCAGACCTATACCGGGCAAAAAGACAAGGGCTATCACCCACGACAGAGCTCGGATAGGGTTCCTGTTTTCACGGAGCACCACCACAACGGCTGCAATCACCAACGATGCGTAAAAGACAGTCAGAATGATTGCCACCCATTTATCAATAAGTATCGAACCGCTTATGTCCATCTGCAATAAAAATTTTAAGGTCAGCAATTCAGTATAATTCAAGAAAAGGTAAATCAGACGCTAATTTAAATAAAAATAATCAAACAGACAAAAAATAATAGGAGCGGCAACCGATAGGTAACCGCTCCCACTTCTATGTTTATATGGCTAAGATTATTCAGCCTTCGGAGCCTCTTCAGCCGGAGTCTCTGCCTGTGCAGATTCTGCTGCAGGAGCTTCTGCAGTTGCAGTGCTCTTCTTACGACGGCTGCGGCGGGTTGACTTCTCTTTCTTGGCACCGGCTGCTTCGAGCATATTTTCGTTGAAATCAACGAGTTCTATCATAGCCATCTCAGCGTTATCGCCAAGACGATGTCCGGTCTTAAGAATACGGGTGTAGCCACCGGGACGGTCAGCAACCTTCTCAGCAACCACGCCGAAAAGTTCCTTCACAGCATCCTTGTTCTGCAGGTAGCTGAAGACGAGGCGACGATTGGTCATATCATCAGTTTTTGACCTCGTGATTAATGGCTCGGCATATACACGCAATGCTTTCGCCTTTGCCAAAGTCGTAAATATTCTCTTATGCATGATAAGAGAAATGGTCAGGTTCGAGAGGAGTGCCTCACGGTGCCCTTTCTTACGACTGAGGTGGTTGAATTTTTTATTGTGTCTCATCGTTGTTTAGTCTTTATCCAATTTATATTTTGA
>JAIDPA010000111.1 GCA_029062985.1 Muribaculaceae bacterium | reverse complement strand
TCCATCATAAGCTCATAATCAGGCTTGATTTTCTCATTAATCCCGACAATCCCTTTCTTTCCTCCCATAGCCGCTATCTGCTTCATGGCTTCCTCTCTGAAAGCGGGGCTCGACTTGGTGATCTGAGGATTGAAAAGGGGATCCATCTGTGAGGGTGAATAGCGATGGTTGACCCTGATTCCGCCGACCGGCATAAATCCCGATGAGAAATAATTGGCAGTCGCTATGCAACGCTGCATAGAGTTGGCTGTCACATTGACATCGTCAGTTGAAGGAACATGATTCTCCGGGAACAAGCCGGCATCAACTGCCCATTTACGAAAATACTGTCCCATCATTGTCTCCAGTGCCCCACCCCTGCTTGAGAGTTCACTTTTGCCCGAACTCCATTTGTGCCATTTATGAGGGGTCATACGTCCGAGATCACTCTTATCATCCGACAGAGGGGAACGTATGTTATGACGGCTCAGAATGACAGCTTCCTTAAGCTGATATTTATCCTTAAATTCCTGTGAACGCTGAATCTGGGCTTTCCCCTGCAACGGGAGCAGTATGGAAAGAGCAGTGAAAAACAAAGTTGAGACGAGTTTTTTCATAAGATAAATATTAAGGTTAAATTATTTAAGTTTCGCACACTCTACTTAAGGGTTAAACGATTAAACGGTTAGGCGGTTAAACGGTTAGACGGTTATAAGTAGCCAGCAAAGGGTACGAAGTCCTAACCCCATAACCCTATTACCCTATACCCTGTAACCCTTAACTTGAGCTTTTTATTTTGTTAACAAAAAATATTAAAAATAGTTGTAGAAATCAAAAAAATCCCGAATCTCTGAAGATTCGGGATTTTTCCGATATTGTTTTATCAATCTACGTTGACAACGAGTTCTTCGGGACTATCAGTAAGCTGAAGCGCAGCATATTCATCCTTATTAGCCACCACGAGACGGTTATACTCGCGCAGACCAGTACCGGCAGGGATAAGGTGTCCGCATATAACGTTCTCCTTCATCCCTTCGAGATGGTCAGTCTTGCCATTGATTGCAGCTTCGTTGAGCACCTTGGTGGTTTCCTGGAATGAAGCAGCCGACATGAAGCTTGAAGTCTGGAGAGCCGCACGTGTGATACCCTGAAGAATCTGTTCCGAAGTGGCAGGCATAGCATCGCGCACCTGCATGATGCGGAGGTCCTTACGCTTGAGGGCAGAGTTCTCATCGCGGAGTTTGCGCGAAGTGATGATCTGACCGGCGAGATATGTCTGAGAGTCGCCGGCATCAGTGATGACCTTCTTACCCCAGATATTATCATTCTCCTCCATGAAGTCGAGCTTATCGACAACCTGCTGCTCAAGGAAACGGGTATCGCCCGGATCAAGGATGTTGACCTTACGCATCATCTGGCGCACAATCACCTCGAAATGCTTATCGTTGATCTTCACACCCTGCATACGGTAGACGTCCTGCACCTCATTAACGATATAATCCTGCACCGCTGTCGGACCCTTGATGTTAAGGATATCAGTCGGAGTGATATGACCGTCAGAAAGAGGAGTACCTGCACGCACGAAATCATTCTCCTGCACGAGGAGCTGCTTGGAAAGCGGAACAAGATATTTCTTCTCTTCGCCAAACTTGGGAATGACTGATATTTCGCGGTTACCACGTTTGATTTTACCAAACTTAACCTCGCCATCGATTTCACTCACTACGGCAGGGTTGCTCGGGTTACGTGCCTCAAAGAGCTCTGTCACACGAGGCAGACCACCGGTGATATCACCGGCATTTCCGGCAGCACGCGGAATCTTGACGATTACATCGCCCGGATTCAATTCCTCATTCTCATTGATGAGCAGGTGAGCGCCCACCGGGAGAGAATAAGAGCGGATGAGTTCGCCATTCTTATCATAAATCTGGGCAGCCGGCACCTTGGTACTGTCTTTCGACTCTATGATGATACGGTCAGTGAGTTTAGTGACCTCATCGCTTTCAGAGCGGAAAGTGACACCCTCCTCCATATTTTCAAATTTGACAATACCGCCCTCTTCAGAAACGATAACGGCATTGAAGGGGTCCCATTCACAAATCATGTCGCCGACCTTCACCTCATCGCCATCCTTGAAATAGAGACGCGAACCATAAGGAATATCACGCGTAGTGAGGACGATGCCGGTCTTAGGCTCGACAATACGCATTTCTGCCATACGTCCTACCACTACATCAACATTATCCTTATTTTTGACAGTACGGAGTTCATCGATTTCAAGGCGTCCGTCATAACGGGAAGTCACATCCTTGACTGCAGCCACGTTGCTTGCCACACCACCGACGTGGAACGTACGGAGAGTAAGCTGCGTACCCGGCTCGCCGATTGACTGAGCTGCAATTACGCCGACAGCCTCACCTTTCTGCACCATACGGTGGTTGGAAAGATTTCTGCCGTAGCACTTGGCGCAGACACCCTTCTTCGACTCACAGGTAAGCACCGAACGAATCTCAACGCTCTCGATAGGCGATTTCTCGATTCTGTCAGCGATAGCCTCCGTGATTTCTTCGCCTGCATGAACGATGATATCCTCAGGATTGAAGGGATCGACAATGTCATGCACAGACACTCTACCGAGAATACGTTCGCTGAGAGTAGCGACCACTTCCTCGTTATTCTTGATTTCGCGACATTCAAGACCGCGCAGTGTGCCGCAATCCTCCTCGGTGATGATCACGTCATGAGCGACGTCGACAAGACGACGTGTCAGATAACCTGCGTCAGCAGTCTTAAGTGCGGTATCCGCAAGACCTTTACGCGCACCGTGAGTAGAGATAAAGTATTCGAGCACTGAAAGACCCTCCTTGAAGTTGGCAAGAATCGGGTTCTCAATGATCTGACCTCCCTCTGCACCTGCCTTCTGAGGCTTAGCCATAAGACCACGCATACCGGAAAGCTGACGGATCTGGTCCTTAGAACCACGGGCACCTGAGTCAAGCATCATGTAGACAGAATTGAAACCTTGCTGGTCAGATTCCATCTGCTTCATCAGAGTGTCGGCAAGCTTGGCATTGACGTGAGTCCATATATCAATCACCTGCTGGTAACGCTCCTTATCACCGATAAGACCCATGGAATAGTTCATCATGACCTCTTCCACCTGTGCATGACCGTCAGCTACGTATTGTTCTTTCTCCTCCGGGATAATCACATCGCCAAGGTTGAACGAAAGTCCGCCGCGGAATGCCATCTTGTAACCAAGGTTCTTGATGTCGTCAAGGAATTGAGCTGAACGGGTGACACCGCATGTCTTAATTACCTTGGTGATGATATTTCTCAATGATTTCTTTGAGATGATCTCGTTGACATATCCGATTTCCTTCGGCACGAACTGATTGAAGAGCACTCGTCCTACAGAAGTATTTTCCTTCAGCACCTTGACAGTATTGCCATTTTCGTCAATATCGTCAACTACGACACTGACTGGAGCATGGAGTGAAACACGTCCTTCATTATAGGCGATCTCTGCCTCTTCCGGACCATAGAACTTTGTGCCTTCACCCATCGCACCCTTGCGGAGCTTGGTGATATAGTAAAGACCGAGCACCATATCCTGAGAAGGCACGGTGATAGGCGCGCCATTGGCAGGGTTAAGGATATTGTGAGCGCCGAGCATGAGCATCTGAGCTTCAAGAATAGCCTCGTTGCCCAAAGGAAGATGGACAGCCATCTGGTCGCCGTCGAAGTCAGCGTTGAATGCCGTACATGCCAGCGGGTGAAGCTGAATTGCTTTGCCTTCAATCATCTTGGGCTGGAATGCCTGGATGCCGAGACGGTGAAGTGTCGGGGCACGGTTGAGAAGCACCGGATGACCCTTCATCACGTGTTCAAGGATATCCCATACGACAGGCTCCTTACGGTCAACAATCTTCTTGGCGCTCTTTACAGTCTTCACGATGCCGCGCTCGATCAGCTTACGGATAATGAACGGCTTGTAAAGCTCGGCAGCCATAAGTTTTGGGATGCCGCATTCATGCATCTTCAACTCCGGACCCACCACGATTACAGAACGTGCTGAATAGTCGACACGCTTACCGAGGAGGTTCTGACGGAAACGACCCTGCTTACCTTTAAGGCTATCTGAAAGCGATTTGAGAGGACGATTGACGTCGCTCTTGACTGCAGACGCCTTACGGCTGTTGTCAAGCAGAGAATCGACAGCTTCCTGGAGAAGACGCTTCTCATTACGGAGAATCACCTCCGGAGCCTGAATCTCAATAAGACGCTTCAGACGGTTATTACGTATGATGACACGACGATAAAGGTCGTTGAGGTCGGAAGTGGCAAAACGTCCGCCGTCAAGCGGCACGAGCGGACGAAGCTCCGGCGGAATGACCGGCACAGCCTTCAGAATCATCCATTCCGGCTTGTTGCGGTCGGCAGAAGCGAGGAAAGAATTGACCACCTGAAGACGCTTCAGAGCTTCTGTCTTACGCTGCTGCGAACCGTCCTTGTTAGCCTTGTCGCGGAGTTCGGCTGCAAGCGCTACAAGATCTATCTGCTGAAGAAGATCGTAGACTGCCTCCGCTCCCATTTTGGCAACAAACTTGTTGGGATCGTCATCAGGGAGATTACGGTTTTCCTCCGGAAGAGTATCCATAATGTCAAGATACTCTTCTTCAGAGAGAAGGTCAAGTTTCTGTGTATTTGTCGGACCCGGATTAATCACTACGTATTTCTCGTAGTAGATCACCATGTCAAGCTTCTTCGAAGGGAGTCCGAGGAGATAACCGATCTTGTTGGGAAGTGATCTGAAATACCAGATGTGAGCCACAGGGACAACGAGTTCGATGTGTCCCATGCGTTCACGGCGCACTTTCTTTTCAGTCACTTCCACACCGCAATGGTTGCAGACTATACCTTTGTAGCGGATACGCTTATACTTACCACAATGACACTCATAATCCTTGACCGGACCGAAAATCTTTTCACAGAAAAGACCGTCGCGCTCAGGTTTATAAGTACGGTAGTTAATCGTCTCCGGCTTAAGCACTTCTCCGCTACTTTTAGCCTTGATTTCCTCCGGAGAGGCAAGACCGATAGTGATCTTGGAGAAGTTGCTCTTTATTTTGTTGTCTTTTTTTAAAGCCATATATGTGTTAGTCTCCTTCTTGTGTTTCAGAAATTAATCAAGGGTGATGCTCAAGCCAAGACCTCTCAGCTCATGCAGCAACACGTTGAGAGATTCCGGAATGCCGGGATTAGGCATCGGGTCGCCCTTCACGATTGCCTCGTAAGCTTTGCTTCTGCCCATCACGTCATCACTCTTAATGGTGAGGATTTCCTGCAGGATGTGTGCCGCGCCGAAAGCCTCAAGCGCCCAAACCTCCATCTCACCGAATCGCTGACCGCCGAACTGTGCTTTACCGCCGAGCGGCTGCTGGGTGATAAGAGAATACGGACCGATTGAACGCGCATGCATCTTGTCTTCGACCATGTGTCCCAGCTTAAGCATGTAGATCACACCTACTGTCGCAGGCTGGTCGAAACGGTCGCCCGTGCCTCCGTCATAAAGGTAGGTCTTGCCATATCTCGGCACTCCTGCCTTATCCGTCCATTCATTAAGGTCGTCAAGACTTGCGCCATCGAAAATAGGAGTTGCAAATTTCTCGCCAAGTTCTCTGCCAGCCCATCCGAGCACTGTTTCAAATATCTGACCGAGGTTCATACGGGAAGGCACACCCAGAGGGTTAAGACAGATATCTACAGGAGTTCCGTCTTCAAGGAAAGGCATATCCTCCTGACGCACCACGCGGGAAACGATACCCTTGTTACCGTGGCGACCTGCCATCTTATCGCCTACGCCGATTTTACGCTTCTTGGCAATGTAGACCTTTGCCATCTGAATGATGCCGGAAGGAAGTTCATCGCCGATGGTGATGTCAAACTTCTTTCTGCGGAGTTCGCTGTCAATCTCCTTCGACTTGCGGAGATAATTGGTGATCAGCTTCATCACCATGTTATTGATGCGCTCATCATCAGTCCAGTTGCCGAGATTGACAGTCTCATAGTCGATATTGCCGAAAGGCTGATCGTCAAATCTGACACCCTTAGGAATGATATCGACACCAATGAAATCCTTCACGCCGGCTGACACTCTCCCCTTCAGAAGAGTCTGCAGCTTGCGCATGAGAATCTCCTTAAGGTCTGCCTGCTTTTCTTCATACTCCTCGTCAAGAAGCGGAAGCTGAGCGTTGGCGCTCTTGCGATTGTTCTTCTTCTTCATTGCGCGGGAGAAGAGATTTGTGCCGATGACGACTCCCTTCAGAGAGGGTGATGCCTTGAGAGAAGCATCCTTCACATCGCCCGCCTTATCGCCGAAGATAGCACGCAGAAGCTTTTCTTCCGGAGTCGGGTCGCTCTCACCCTTCGGAGTGATCTTACCGATCATGATATCTCCAGGGACAACATGCGCACCTACACGGATGATGCCTCGTTCGTCGAGATCCTTGGTAGCTTCTTCGCTGACGTTAGGAATATCGCTTGTCAGCTCCTCCATGCCGCGTTTTGTCTCACGCACCTCGAGTGTGTACTCGTCGACATGAATTGAAGTCAGGATATCCTCACGCACCATACGCTCGTTGAGCACGATTGCGTCCTCATAGTTGTAACCCTTCCAGGGCATGAACGCCACTTTCAGATTACGTCCCAGAGCAAGTTCACCCTTTTCAGTGGAATATCCCTCAGTAAGGATATCCCCCTTCTCGACACGCTGACCGACTTCACATATAGGACGGAGGTCGATTGTCGTTCCTTGGTTCGTACGGCGGAACTTCGGAATCTTATACTCCTTAGTCGCAGGCTCGAATTCTACAAACTCCTCATCTTCCGTGCGGTCATATTTGATACGGATTACGGTAGCATCGACAAATTCAATCACACCGGCTCCTTCAGCCATTATCTGAGTGCGTGAATCCTTGATAAGCTGTCCCTCGATGCCGGTGCCGACGATTGGAGCCTCGCTGCGCAGCAAAGGCACAGCCTGACGCATCATGTTAGAACCCATCAATGCACGGTTAGCATCATCATGCTCGAGGAACGGAATAAGAGACGCAGCGATTGAAGCGATCTGAATCGGAGCCACATCCATAAGATTGACCTGCTCAGGCGGCACGATCGGGAAGTCTGCCTCAAGACGTGCCTTGACACGGTTATTGATGAATGTGCCGTCATCATTCAGAGGCGCATTACCCTGAGCGATCATCTTTCCCTCCTCTATCTCAGCAGTCATATAGACTACTTCATCATTGTTGATGTTGACTTTGCCGTCTTCGACGACACGATAGGGAGTCTCGATGAAACCAAGGTTATTAATCTTGGCATAGACACACAGAGACGAAATAAGACCGATGTTCGGACCTTCCGGAGTCTCAATCGGACAAAGGCGTCCGTAGTGGGTGTAGTGTACGTCTCGCACCTCGAAACCTGCACGTTCACGCGACAGACCGCCGGGACCGAGAGCTGACATACGGCGTTTATGGGTGATTTCAGCCAGAGGGTTGGTCTGGTCCATAAACTGGGAGAGAGCATTTGTTCCGAAGAACGTATTTATGACGGAAGAAATAGTCTTCGCGTTGATAAGATCAATAGGCTTGAACACCTCGTTGTCGCGCACATTCATACGCTCACGTATAGTTCTTGACATTCGGGCAAGACCGACACCGAACTGATTGTAAAGCTGCTCGCCTACAGTGCGGACACGGCGGTTGCTGAGGTGGTCAATATCATCGACATCACTCTTTGAATTGATAAGCTCAATCAGATATTTGATGATGGAGATGATATCCTCGCGAGTAAGCACCTTCACATCGTCAGGCGTATCAAGCCCGAGCTTTTTATTGATGCGGAAGCGACCCACTTCGCCGAGGTCGTATCTTTTCTCAGAGAAGAAAAGATTCTGAATAACTTCGCGGGCAGAAGCATCGTCCGGTGGTTCGGCGTTGCGGAGCTGCCTGTATATATATTGGATAGCTTCAAGCTCTGAATTTGACTGGTCTTTTTCAAGAGTCTTGAAGATGATGCTGTAGTCAATAGCTGAGACATTCTCTTTCTCAAGAAGAATGTTCTTGACGCCGCTTTCGAGGATGATGTCGATATTCTCATCCGTGATTTCTACACCACGGTCAAGGACAAGCTCATTACGTTCGAGCGAAGAAACCTCGCCGGTCGACTGATCGACGAAATCTTCCACCCAGCTTTTGATGATACGTCCGGCAAGCTTTCTGCCGACAGCCTGCTTAAGAGCCTGCTTAGTGACCTTCACTTCCTCAGCGAGGTCAAAAATCTGGATAATATCCTTATCGCTTTCAAGACCTATGGCACGCAGCAACGTAGTTACGGGGAGCTTCTTCTTACGGTCGATATAGGCATACATGACATTATTGATGTCAGTAGCAAATTCGATCCAGCTGCCGCGGAACGGAATGATACGAGCTGAATAAAGTTTTGTGCCATTGGCGTGTGTACTCTGACCGAAAAAGACGCCGGGTGAACGATGCAACTGGGAAACGACCACACGTTCAGCACCATTTATAATGAAAGTGCCCTGCTCGGTCATGTAAGGGATAGTTCCGAGATAGACATCCTGAATAGTTGTATCGAAGTCCTCGTGATCCGGGTCCGTGCAATAAAGCTTCAGCTTTGCCTTGAGCGGAACGCTATAGGTAAGTCCTCTCTCCAGACACTCGTCAATGGAATAGCGTGGAGGGTCGATATAATAATCGAGAAACTCCAGGACGAAATTATTACGAGTGTCGGCAATGGGGAAGTTTTCCGCAAACACCTTATACAGACCCTGATTCTTCCTATCCTCCGGTGGCACATCAAGCTGAAGGAAATCTTTAAACGACTTCAGCTGCACCTCCAGAAAGTCAGGGAAAGGGAGTGGATTTTTAATCGAAGCGAAGTTTACGCGCGGTTTTTCGGTTAAATTTACTGACATTGAGGTTTTTGTTTGAGAAAATTTACTCTAAGGTGAGAAGAAAAGGCATATTTGCCGCATATATGGCTACAAAATTCAGTCCGAAAAAGATTAACAATCTTGAAATATGCCAAAAAAAGGTTAAGAACGCTACTTCTCGCGCGTTCTTAACCTATTTATAGGGTAAGATAGAACTTATTTAAGCTCTACTTCAGCACCAGCCTCTTCAAGCTGCTTCTTCAAGCCCTCAGCCTCAGCTTTGGGAAGACCTTCCTTAACGACGCCGGGAGCACCGTCAACGAGAGCCTTAGCTTCTTTAAGACCAAGACCTGTGAGCTCCTTAACGAGCTTAACAACTGCGAGCTTGCTTGCACCGGGTGCCTTGAGGACAACGTCGAAGTTAGTCTTTTCTTCTTCAGCAGGAGCAGCACCGGCTGCAGGACCGGCTGCTACAGCAACAGCGGCTGCTGCGGGTTCGATGCCATACTCATCCTTGAGGATCTGAGCGAGTTCGTTCACTTCCCTGTATCTTATACACAACTCCGAGCACACGAGACAACAGGCAATCTAGTAAGGAGAGTTTTGCAATTTAAATGAAACCGTGGGTGGTGG
>JAIDPA010000110.1 GCA_029062985.1 Muribaculaceae bacterium | reverse complement strand
GAATCACTTGCACAAACTTTTAAAATTTTCAAATAACAATGGCTAAAGAAATTGCTGGACAGATCAAATTGCAGATAAAGGGTGGTGCGGCGAATCCGTCGCCTCCGGTTGGACCTGCTCTGGGTTCAAAGGGCATCAATATCATGGAATTTTGTAAGCAATTCAACGCCCGTACCCAAGATAAAGCCGGAAAGATTCTCCCGGTTGTAATTACATATTACACCGACAAATCTTTCGACTTTATTGTCAAGACTCCTCCTGTGGCTGTACAGCTTAAAGAGGTGGCTAAACTTAAGAGCGGTTCTGCACAACCTAACCGTAATAAAGTTGCCGAAATCTCTTGGGAACAGGTGAAGACTATTGCTGAAGACAAGATGCCGGATTTGAACTGTTTCACTATAGACGCTGCAATGCGCATGGTTGCCGGCACAGCGAGAAGCATGGGTATAACTGTCAAAGGGGCTTTCCCCGAAAACATTTAAAAATCTTCAAAAATGGGAAAACTGACAAAAAATCAAAAGTTGGCTTTGTCGAAGATTGAACCCGGGAAAGCTTATACTCTCGCAGAGGCTACCGAGAAAGTCAAAGAAATTACGTTTACAAAATTTGACTCTTCTTTCGACATTGACGTGCGTCTCGGCGTAGACCCCCGTAAGGCTGACCAGATGGTGCGTGGTGTGGTTTCACTTCCTCACGGCACAGGCAAACAGGTTCGCGTCCTCGTGCTTTGCACTCCGGATGCTGAGGCTGCTGCTAAAGAGGCTGGCGCAGATTATGTAGGTCTTGACGAATATCTTGCAAAGATTAAAGGCGGTTGGACTGATGTAGACGTAATTATCACTCAGCCTTCCGTAATGGGTAAACTCGGTCCTCTTGGTAGAATCCTTGGTCCTCGTGGCTTGATGCCTAACCCAAAGAGCGGCACAGTGACAATGGATGTTGCAAAGGCTGTCAAAGAGGTTAAGCAGGGTAAGATCGACTTCAAGGTTGACAAGACCGGCATCGTTCATGCTTCAATCGGCAAAGTAAGCTTTACTCCCGAGCAGATGCGTGATAATGCAAAAGAGTTTATCAACACACTCGTTAAGCTGAAACCCGCAACTGCAAAGGGTACATATATCAAGAGTATTTATCTTTCGAGCACAATGAGTCCCGGCGTAAAGGTGGAACCCAAGTCTGTGGTTGATTAAACAAAAATGCAGAAGAAATGAAAAAGGAAGATAAATCGATTGTAATTGAAAAAATCGGAAATACACTCGCTGAATACAGTGCTGTATATCTGACTCAGACTGCAGGTCTGGATGCTGCTAAGACAAGCGCACTCCGCCGTGCTTGCTTCAAGGATGACATCAAGATGCTTTGCGTTAAGAACACTCTTCTTAAGAAAGCGTTTGAGGGAAGCGATGTTGACTACAGCGGTCTTTATGATCTTCTCCATGGCGAGACTACACTTCTTCTGAGCAACACCGGTAACGCTCCGGCAAAACTCATCAAGAAGTTCCGCCAGAAAAACGATACCCTCCCCATGCTAAAGGGAGCATTCGTTGAGGAATCCGTATATGTAGGTGAGGAGCAGTTAGACACCCTCAGCCACATCAAGAGCAAGAACGAACTTATCGCAGACGTTATTGCCCTTCTCCAGAGCCCTGCGAAGAACGTTGTCAGCGCCCTTACAAGTGGAGCTACGAAGTTGCATGGCATTTTGGAAACATTGTCTAACAAAGAAAACTAATCAAGTAAAAAATAATAAAAAGAAAATACTACAATGGCAGATTTGAAAGCATTTGCAGAACAACTTGTTAATCTTACCGTAAAGGAAGTGAACGAACTCGCTCAGATCCTCAAGGATGAGTATGGCAT
>JAIDPA010000011.1 GCA_029062985.1 Muribaculaceae bacterium | reverse complement strand
TGAGATGCTTCTGTTTTGATTCGCTAAGTCTTTATCTTAATTTATTCTAAAACAGATATTATGAACCGATTCCTAAAATTAGCCCTCATGTCAACTATTACAGGCATTCTCGGCTCAGGTTGTTCTTCTGTCGGAAAGACGGAATATCCTGCGCCTCCGACTGATTCCACCGTCAATGACAATTATTTCGGAACTGTCGTTGCCGACCCCTATCGTCCGCTCGAAAATGATACCGCTCCTGCCACCCTCGAATGGGTGAAGGCTGAAAATGCTGTTACGGAAAAATATCTCTCCGAAATTCCCTTCCGCAACAAGATTCGTGAGCGTCTTACGGAACTCAATAATTACAGGAAAACCGGTCTCCCGTCAAAAGAAAAGGATGGAAAATATTACTTCTATGACAATGACGGGCTGCAGAACCAGAGTGTTCTTTATCGTGCAGACTCCGTGAATGGCAAACCCGAGGTCTTTCTTGACCCCAATAAACTTTCTGACGACGGCACTGTGGCTCTTAAGGCTGTCAGCATGTCGAACGACGGAAAATATACGGCTTACGTGATTTCACGCAGCGGTTCTGACTGGAATGAAATATATGTCATGGACACTGCTACCGGAAAACTCCTTGAAGACCATATAGAATGGGCAAAATTCACCGGCGCTCATTGGGAAGGCGATGGTTTCTATTACAGCGCCTATCCGCGTCCGGAGAAAGGGAAGGAATTCTCTAATGCCAATGAGAATCATCAGATATATTATCATAAGATTGGCACTCCTCAAAGCTCTGATCGCCTCGCCTACGAAGATAAAGCACATCCTCTGCATTTCCATTCAGCATACGTGCCTGATTCGGAAGATCTCCTGTTCGTCATCGGAGGTGGTGAAGGAGATGGCAACTCAATCATGGTTAAGAATCTGAAAACCGGAGGCGACTGGGTTATAATGGAGCCCTCTCAGGATTACGACCATCAGATCATGGATGTCAGAGACGGTAAGATCTATATCCTTACGAACTGGGGTGCGAAGAAAAACCGGCTCATGGTGGCAGATGCGAAGGCTCCTCAGCGTGAAAACTGGAAAGTTCTGATTCCTGAAGGTGATGCCGTTATGACCGGAATGCAGTTTGCCGGCGACAAGATGATTGTCTCTTATGAAAAGGATGCATCTGACCATGCCTTCGTTTATGACATGGACGGTAAACAGATTCGTGAGATTGAGTTCCCGACTTTCGGCTCCGTTGGATTCTCATCAAGCAAAAACAGTGATGAGGTTTATTATTCACTCTCCTCATTCGTCTATCCTTCTGCCCGATTCTCATACGATATGACCTCCGGCAAGAGCACCCTCGTCGGCTCTCCCGAAATCAAAGGGATAAATTTTGATGATTACGTGACAGAACAGGTATTCTATCCCTCTTCCGACGGCACCAAGATTCCTATGTTTATCACCTACAAGAAAGGACTTAAGAAAGACGGCAAGAATCCTGTCTATCTTTATGGATATGGAGGTTTCAACGTTTCTCTGACTCCCGGGTTCTCCGCAAATCGTCTTCTATGGCTCGAAAACGGAGGCATCTACGCTCAGGCAAATCTGCGTGGCGGTTCTGAATATGGAGAAGAATGGCATCTTGCCGGCACCAAGCAGAATAAAATGAACGTATTCAATGATTTCATTTCCGCCGCAGAGTATATGATTAAGGAAGGATGGACAAATCCGGAAATGCTGACTATCGAAGGAGGAAGCAACGGCGGTCTGCTCGTCGGCGCCACAGTCAATCTCCGTCCTGACCTTTTCAAGGTTGCAATTCCCAGGGTAGGTGTTATGGACATGATGCGTTACCACCTCTTCACAATCGGCTGGAACTGGGCTCATGATTATGGCACAAGCGCCGATTCAAAAGAGATGGCTGATTACCTCCTTTCCTATTCCCCTATTCATAACATTAAAAATGACGGCACTCCCTATCCGGCTATTCTGGTGACCACTGCAGACCATGATGACCGCGTAGTGCCCGCACATTCATTCAAATATGCCGCCACACTCCAGGCAGCCAACACAGGGGATGCCCCCAAGCTTATCCGAATCGACAGTAAGGCAGGACACGGAAGCGGCAAACCCATAGGTAAGGTAATTGATGAATACACTGACATCTATTCATTTATTTTCAAAAATCTTGGTGTGACTCCTCAGACATCCAAGTAAATTCCTATTATAATCTGAATTTCTCAAAGGGAAAAGCGCCTCCTCCGGGAGCAGAGCTTTTCCCTTTTCTCATAATCCTCTATCACAACTTCTAAGATTATTTAACACTGATTAAATAAAATATTAAGTTAATAAATGCTATTTTTGCATTTGATTTTTGTTTCAATATTATTGAATACTATAATTTCATTCCTATTATATGAACGAAACAGTGAATATCAGAGAGTTAAATGATCTGATTGCTTCTAAGGCAAACTTCTTGAGCATGATTCGTAACGGTATGGACAGACGTATTGTCGGTCAGAAACACCTTGTCGATTCCCTTCTGATTGCTCTTCTATGCAATGGCCACGTCCTTCTTGAAGGTGTTCCCGGTCTTGCTAAAACTCTCGCAATTAAAACCCTCGCAAGTCTTGTTGATGCAAAATACAGCCGTATCCAGTTCACTCCTGACCTTCTCCCTGCCGATGTCATAGGCACACTTATTTACAGCGTCAAGAATGAAAGTTTTGAAGTTAAGAAGGGTCCTATTTTTGCCAATTTTGTTCTCGCAGATGAAATCAACCGTGCGCCGGCGAAAGTGCAGAGTGCCTTACTTGAGGCCATGCAGGAACGCCAGGTGACAATTGGCGACGAGACATTCCCTCTTGACAAACCCTTCCTCGTAATGGCTACTCAGAACCCCATAGAACAGGAAGGTACTTATCCGTTGCCGGAAGCACAGACCGACCGTTTCCTCCTTAAGGTTGTCATTGGCTATCCTAATAAAAATGAGGAAAAAGAAATTATCCGTCAGAATATTCACGGCGTTCAGACTCCTATTCTCCCCGTAGTGACTCCGCAGGATATTCTTGAAGTGCAGAAAATTGTAGAGAAGATTTATATCGATGAAAAGATTGAGAACTATATTGTCGATATTGTTTTCGCTACTCGTGAACCGGCAAAATACGGTCTTTCCGACCTCCAGAGCATAATATCATACGGTGCATCTCCGCGTGCTTCCATAAGCCTTGCACTTGCCTCTCGTGCGTATGCATTCCTTCAGGGGCGCGGTTATGTTATTCCTGAAGACGTAAGAGCTGTCTGCCATGATGTCCTGCGTCATAGAATCGGGCTCTCTTATGAGGCTGAGGCAAACAATATTGGCGCGGATGAAGTCATCACTGCCATCCTCGACAAGGTTGTTGTGCCTTAATCACCCTCGAGCTTCGCACCTCGAGCCTTCAAAAGTTCAATTATATGGATGCAAAAGAACTACTGCAAAAAGTAAGGAAAATTGAAATAAAGACACGTGGGCTTAGTCAGAACATCTTCGCCGGCGAATATCACACTGCTTTCAAAGGGAGAGGCGTGATTTTCTCTGAAGTCAGGGAGTATCAGCCCGGTGATGATATCCGCGATATCGACTGGAACGTGACCGCTCGTCAGAATAAACCTTTTGTCAAGGTCTACGAAGAGGAACGCGAACTCACCATGATGCTTCTTATTGACGTTAGCGGAAGTTCTGACTTCGGAGCAATGGGCGAAGAGAAGAAAGAAATGATAGCTGAGATTGCTGCCACTCTCGCATTCTCCTCGATTCAAAACAACGATAAGGTAGGTGTGATCTTTTTCAGCGATAAGATTGAGAAATTTATTCCTCCCAAGAAAGGAAGAAAACATATTCTTCTTATCATTAGGGAAATTATTGACCTCCAGCCTGAAAGCAGGGGCACTAATATTGATGTCGCCCTCAAATTCATGACCAACGCCCTCAAAAAGAGATGCACGGCATTTCTGCTCAGCGACTTCATAGACAACCATGATTATTTCTCCAGCATGTCTATCGCCAACCGGAAACATGACCTTGCAGCAATTCAGGTTTATGACAAGCGGGACGCCAAACTTCCTGATGTCGGTCTGATTCGGGTAAGAGATATGGAGACGGGTGCCGACCGTTGGCTCGACACTTCTTCTGCAAGAGTCAGAAAAGCTTTTGATAAAGCATGGTATGAACGTCAGCAGAAACTGTCGTCTACAGTCGGCAGATGTGGCGTTGATTTAGCTTCCGTCGCTACTGACGAGGATTTTGTCAAGGCTCTGCTCGCTCTCTTCCGTAATCGTTCCGGTCTCAGAAGATAAATTATTCCGGTTTCAAATAAATGGATAATGAATTTTAAGAATTATATACTGTCAACTATGCTCCTGCTTTTGCTGAGCGTCTTTCCGGCTTTCGCAAAAGTGAGCGTTACGGCGCGACTTGATTCCACCAACCTTCTGATGGGTAATCTGACGATGCTCCATCTTGAGGCTGTCCAGGATAAAGGCAAACCGGGTGGTTTTCCCATTTTCAGGAATCTTGTCCCCGGACAAGGTTACGTTGGGGTGTGCGGCGACAGCATTGAACTCCGCACTTCCTTTAAAGTTGATACCGTCGAACTCGGCTCCGGTCGTATTCAGCTTAATTATTCAGTCCCGGTTCAGGCTTTTGATTCGGGTCTATTCCGCTTGCCGGAATTCGTATATGTCTCTGAAAGTGATTCTGCCCGCTCAAATGCCCTGACCTTGAATGTCATTCCCGTCAAGGTCACTGCTGACGACCCTATCGCCGGATTTGCAAGAGTAGCCGAACCTGAAAATCCTTCAGTCTTTGATAAGGTGCCGGATTGGCTTGCCGATTTCTGGTGGGTGATTCTGATTGTGATTCTGCTCGCTGCAGCTGGCTTCTGGGCTTACCGCCGATATAAGAAAGAGGGAACGGTGCTCAGAAAGAAACCTGAACCTACTCCCTACGAGACAGCTATCAGGAAACTTAAGGAACTTAAGGCTAAGAATCTTTGGGAACAGGGAAGAGAGAAGGAATATTTCACCGATCTTACGGATATCCTGCGTGTCTATCTTGACCGTAGATTCGGCATCAACGCAATGGAGATGACGTCACGTGAGATTATGGATCATCTCTATAACAGCGATGTCAAGGATAAGCGTGATTATATACGTCAGATTCTAAGCGTTGCCGATTTCGTTAAATTCGCCAAGGTTCGTCCTTTGCCTGCAGATAATATCGAAGCTTTTGAAAACGCAGTTAAGTTTGTTGAGGAAACAAAACCTGAACCCGTGAGTCAGGATCAGAATCCCGAAGAGGCAGCTCCCTCCGCAAAGAGCGTTAAAAAAAGGAAAGGAGGTGAAAAATGATGTTCAGACATCCCGGTTTCCTTTGGCTTCTGCTGATACTTATACCCCTTATCGCATGGTATGTCTGGAAGCACAGGAATGCAAACCCGTCTTTGGGCATTTCTACAGTTGCTCCGGTTCAGAAACTCCCTCTTTCCTGGAAAGTAATTGCGATGCACTTTGCTTTTGCTTTGCAGCTGGTGGCTATCGCGGCGTTAATTGTAGCCCTCGCGCGCCCTCAGACTCACGACCATCTGCGCACCTCACGCATTGAAGGCACAGATATTATTCTTGCCCTTGACATTTCGGGAAGTATGTCGGCTCGCGATTTCAAGCCTTCTCGATTCGCGGCTGCCAAGGAAGTGGCTTCCAAATTTGTCAGCCAACGAAACAATGATAACATGGGGCTCGTGGTGTTTGCAGGAGAGAGTCTCTCGCTTATGCCCCTGACTACTGACCGCGCTGCCTTAATGAATGCAATCCAGCAGGTTGAAATGGGCGATCTCAATGATGGCACGGCTATCGGTGATGGACTGACAAGCGCAATCAACCGTATAGCTTCCGGAAAGGCAAAATCGAAAAGCATCATTCTTCTTACTGACGGCACAAACAATGCCGGCGATGTCCCTCCCTCGACGGCTGCCCAGATTGCAAAACAGAAGGGAATAAAGGTCTATACAATAGGGGTCGGCACCAACGGCTCAATTCAGATCACAGACCCTTATGGATTTTCCACTACAACAATGGAAACAAAAATTGATGAACAGTCGTTGAAGGAAATTGCTTCCGTGACGGGGGGGAAATTCTTCCGTGCTACGGATGAGAAAATGTTGCGAAATGTATTTGATGAAATAGACAGTCTTGAGAAGACCGTCCTTGACGTTGACCGTTTCACTTTCACTGACGAGAATTTTATGCCCTGGGTAATTCTGGCTCTGTGTGCGTTCGGAGCATATCTGCTCATGAGATACACGATTTTGAGAAGAATTCCTTAACTCAGAAATATTCTCGTATAATTTTGTAATCTTTCTAATTAAGCTATATGTTTAGTTTTGCATATCCCGGTCTGCTACTGCTTCTTCTGCTGGTGCCCGCTTTTGTCGGGCTCTATGCATGGGCAAGGTATGCCCGCTCCAAAAAGCTTAAAAAGTTTGGCAGACTGAACGTCCTGACACCTTTGATGCCGGAGGTGTCTCCATATAAACCGCCCATCAAAATCACTCTTGAGATGTTGGCGCTTGCATTGATCATAATCGCAGTAGCACGTCCTTGGGGAGGAGTGAAAGATGAAAAGACTGTAAAGGAAGGTATTGAAGTGGTGATTGCCGTCGATGCCAGTAATTCCATGCTTGCATCTTCCACCTCCGATGAAAAGGGTATTGACAGAATGAGGCAGGCGAAACTCGTCCTCGAGAAACTTATAAATCGACTTGACAATGACCGGGTTGGTCTTATCGTATATGCAGGGGATGCCTATACTCTTATCCCCGTGACGAGCGACTATGTGTCAGCAAAGATGTTCCTTAATTCTATCGACCCCTCTTTGGTCGATAATCAAGGCACAAATATCACTGCCGCAATTGATATGGCTACAAAGTCGTTCAGTGAGGATAAAAAGATTGGCAAAGCGATTATTCTTATAACAGATGCAGAAGACTTGGAAGATGTCGGGAGTGTCATGGATGCTGCCAAAACGGCTGCCCGCAACGGGATTCAACTTGATGTCGTAGGACTCGGTTCTACGACCCCCGTCAGGATTCCCCTTAAGAGAGGCGGTTTCCTGATTGATCCCGAGACCGGTCAGCCTGTCAGCACTGCTCTCAATGAAGACCTGGCAACAGATATTGCCGCTGCCGGAAAAGGTATATACGTCAACGCCTCTAATAATGATGCGCTGAACGAACTTGACAAACAGCTTGACACCGTTAAAAAATCAGCTTTGGAAGCAAGCTTTTCCGCTATTCATGACGAGCTCTTCCCGATTTTTATCTGGTTTGCGCTGGCTTTTCTTGTCTTTGACATTTTTGTGCTTGACAGAAAAATCGGCTGGCTCGACAAAATTACATTTTTCAAAAAGGAGGAGAAGAAATGAAAAGATATTTACTGACCTGGATTATTGCTTCGCTGGCGCTCTGCTGCTGTTCCATCAATCTCTCTGCTCAGGAATCAACCAGAAAAGAGAGGAATTACATCACTGAGGGTAACAAGCTCTATAATGACGGTAAATATCGTCAGGCTTTATTGAAATATCAGGAAGCTCTGAAAATCAACCCTTCCTCTCCTGTGGCACGTTATAATTTAGGTCTGTCTCAGATAAGATTAGGCTCAAATCCTTCCGACACTACCAGCACTGCAAAACAGTTTCTGGAAAACGGAACCAAAGCCATGGAACAAATTGCTGGTATGGCAAACGAAAAGCCTGAATTGGCATCGCGCGCCAATTATAACCTCGGCAACATCGCCTTCAACTCTGAAGATTATTCTAAAGCTCTCGGTTTCTATAAACAGGCTTTACGTCTGAACCCGGCTGATGATTCTGCTCGCAGAAATCTCAGGATAACTCAGCTGAAACTGCAAAATCAGAATCAGGATAAAGACCAGAACCAGGATCAAAACCAGGATCAGAACCAAGACCAGAATAAGGACCAAGATCAAAATAAGGATCAGAACAAAGATCAGAACCAAGACAGAAATAAAGACCAAAACCAAGAGAATAAACAAAATCAGCAGCCGGACATCAACAAACAGACTGCCGACCAGATTCTCAAAGCTATGGAGAATAAGGAAAACCAGACTCGGGCGAGAGTCAGCGGTCAGCAGGGCGACAAGAGCACAGGCAGAAACCGTTCGCGTAAAAACTGGTGATCTACACTATTATTCTGTCAGTTTTCAAATTTGATTCTGTCATTTAAATCCCGATATGATTAAGTCACTCTCAACATATTTAGTTTTACTTCTCTTAATCTTTCAGGCTGACATTGCTTCCGGAAAAATATCCAAAAGAAATCCGGGAGCTTTCCTTGAGACACATATCCTGAATGATAAAGCACTTCAAGGGGAAAGAGTGATTTATGAGGTAAGACTCCTTTCCCCAAATCCGGATATAGCAGGGTTTGAAATTAAAGAGAGTCCTTCCTTTGATAATCTTCCTGCCGGACGTGTTTCTCCTGACACTCGTCTGAACCCCGTCGTCATTGATGATGTGAATTATTATTCGGTAGTCATCGACCGATATTTTGTAGGAGCAGAAAACACCGGAAAACATCGATTTCAAGGAGGGGAATACAATATCGGATTCAATCGTGCAGTCAGAATTGAAGATCCTTTCTGGGGTCCGTCAATTATGAATAAAGTAGATGTTATTTCATTCAAAGCACCCGATGTCAGTCTTAAGGTTTCTCCTCTTCCGTCAAAAGGCAGACCGGAAGACTTTTCGGGAGCAATCGGAAACTTTGAGATAAATGTGTCGTTGCCCCAAAATGAAATAAGGGAAGGAGAAGAAAATATCTTTATCGTCTCAATCTCCGGCACCGGTGATCTTACAGACATCCCTGCTCCTGATATTCGTCAGGCATTCAGGGAGGGGTTGCGGTTCAAGTCAATGACTGACAATAAACAGAATTACGTCACTAAAGGCAGACTCGGTTCTGAAATGGAACTTGAATGTGTGTTCTCAGCTGACAAGGCAGGAGATTATGAAATACTCCCTATTTCTTTTTCCTATTATGATTCGGCAGCCGGAGAATACAGAACTATAACGACAGAGAAAATTACGGTCAGGGTCCTTCCTTCAGGTTCACATAAAAATGATTCTCCACCGGTGTATATGGAAATCTGAGTCCGTAAATTTTCTCTCCATTCTCTCCCTAACATTCACCCAGAATATTTAAGACAATGAGAATAAGGCATCTTATATTATCAACTCTTTTCCTCTTATGCGGACTTTCGGCATGGGCATCTTCGGTGCATCTGTCTGTACAGTCAGGCAGAGGAAAGCGTGAAATAGGAGTCGGCGACCTTTTTTATATCTCTTATGAGGTCACTGATATTGAAGACGCTCCTGACCGCCCTACAAACGTGCCGGGAGCCAAGATTCTATATTTTGAAAGAACCGGTCAGACTTCCCGCTTTTCAAGTGTAAACGGACGTACGACCCAAAGCTTCAGCTATACTTACACTCTGACTCTGAAAGCTGTAAAGGAAGGCAGCTTCTCTTACGGACCGGTCTCTGTCGGAGGTGTTAAGAGTAATTCGGTGAATTATTCAATAGGTGCTGAGGCAGGAAACTCTCAGCAAGCGACTCCCGGTTCCTCTCAAAGCGCTGCTCCGGATGCCTCTTCTTCAAAATCGGAAGGACCCCGCTTTATCGGCAAGGGTGATGGAAACCTCTTTTTAAAGGCAGACGTTTCCCGCACTTCAGCATACGAGCAGGAGGCACTTGTCTACACCGTAAAACTATATACCACCTACGATGCAATCAAATTTATCGGTGCTACAGCTGCTCCTAAATTTGAAGGTTTCGTCGTTGAAGAGTCAAAGGATGTCTCCACATCCCTCAATTATGAAACGTATAATGGCAAAACGTATGCCACTGCCATTATCGCACGTTACATAATCTTCCCCCAGATGCAGGGACAACTGAAAGTATTGGGTAATACCTACACCGTGAGTGTCGATGAGCGTGAATATTATCATGATCCCCTTTGGGGCAATCTCTCTGTGCCCAAGCCTCTTCAGCTTAACGTTACGCCTAATGATCTTTCTATCAATGTCAAGCCCCTGCCCTCTCCCGTTCCGGCAAATTTCTCGGGCGGTGTCGGACAGTTTAATATTTCATCCGAACTTCCCTCGCAGAATTTCCTCAGCAACCAGGCGGCGTCAGTAATTTACACAGTTAGCGGCACGGGCAATCTGAAATACGTGAAGCTTCCTGACTTAAATGCTCTCTATCCCCCTCAGCTGGAAGTTTACAGTCCAACTCCGGAAGTAAATGCCAATGTGGGACGCACAAATGTCAGTGGAACTGCCCGTTTCGACTATTCCTTCATGCCTCTTGAAGCCGGAACTTTCTCCATCCCGAAAGTGGAGCTCGTCTATTTCAATCCTCTGACCGGTAAGTATGAGACATCGACAGCCAAGGGATACACAATTAATGTCGGAAAAGGTAAAGGCTCGGAGAAATCTCAGACACGCGGCATGCTTGCTTTCCGTCCGGAACTTCTGAAAGTTGGCGATAACCTTTCTCTTTCCCATAAGCCTTGGATTACGTCTTTCGGCTACTGGCTGTTCTTTATTATTCCGGTGCTTCTGGTGATTGGTGCTTCAGTTTATTACAGTGCCTATCTCAAAGCCAACGCCGACCTGCTCGCAGTCAAGAGCCGCAAAGCAAGCAAGGTTGCCCGTCTTCGACTCAAAAAGGCAGCTTTGTGTATGCGGAAGAAAGAAGTTGACAAATTCTATGACGAAATGCTTGCTGCCCTCTGGGGTTACCTAAGCGATAAACTGAAAATGCCCACTTCCGAACTAACCCGTCAGAATGTCAGCGACAAGCTTTCAGAAAGCGGCATTCCGGAAGCAAAAACAAATGATCTTATCGCCCTCATAGACGATTGTGAGTTTGCCAAATATGCACCGGCTGCAACAAAAGCTGACATGAATCCGGTCTATGAACACGGTGTGAATGTAATCAATAGCTTGGAGGAAGCTTTCAAACAAGTAAAATCAGATAAAAATGAAAAGTAAGATTATTTGCCTTGTTATATGCCTTATCTCTTCAGGATTCTCCCGGGCTTATGCCAATGATTTGTCTGAAGCTGATTCTGCCTATAATGCTAAAGAATATACTAAAGCAATACAGATCTACGAAAATATAGCTCAGGAAAAAGGGACAAATGCACCCTTGCTGTATAATCTCGGCAATGCCTACTTTCAGGAGGGCGATTACGGAAATGCTATGGTCTCCTATCTGCGTGCCTATAAACTTGACCCGACCAATAAAGAGATAAATGCCAATCTCCAGTATCTCCGCAGCCGCGTAGATGATGCCAACAAGGCTGAACAGAAAGGGAAGAGATTGCGGGTAGCTCTGGATGAACAGTCTTTCTTTCAGTCGGTCAAGACATCGGTAGCAATCCGGACATCGTCAAATGTCTGGGCAGGTTGGGGTGCCGTATGTTTCATTATATTTGTGGGGGGAGTTGCTATCTATATCTTCTCAAGAAGTGTCCTTATAAAGAAAATAGGATTTTTCGGAGGATTCGTATCTCTTCTTTTTGCGATAGTCTTTATCTGTTTCTCTTTCATGGGAGCAAGAGCATTCAATTCACGTGATGAGGGAGTTCTGACAGCTTTTAAGACTACCCTTCTCACCGAACCCGGCAAGGATAGAGAAGAAGGAAAAGGAAATATTCTGACAAAAGGCACTGTGGTCCAGATTCTTTCTGAGGAGACTGATGCTGAAGGGAATGTCATCTGGTATAAGGTGAGACTCAATTCAGACTATATCGGCTGGGTTGATGCGGAAAGTCTTATCGTGGTCTGATTCCTTAAGGTTTAGATGCTTAATTTATAATAACATAGTGTAAAGAATAAAATTTATATGTTTTAAA
>JAIDPA010000109.1 GCA_029062985.1 Muribaculaceae bacterium | reverse complement strand
ATTTTTATTATTGTGCCGTGAAAATCTTAAATACCAGCTCCTTAAGTAATTCATATTCGTTCTGGGTTGACTCAATTCCTTTGCTTTTGGTGTCAAACTCTCTTATAGCATGGATAGCTGCCAAAACCATTCTTGCGGAATAATTCCTGAGACCATCCCTATAATCAGGAAGAGCATAAACATTTCTCAAATCCAATGCCTGAATAAGAGCTGCATCACTTTTATCTCTACTGACTGAGGCTATAAACAACTTTGAAAAATAGCCGAAAATAGTTGCTATAATAAGAACCGTAGGGTTTTGCTTCGGATTATGTGCAAAATAATCAACAATAGTCATTGCCTTAAGATAGTCTTTCCTTGCAAGAGCTTTGATAAGTTCAAAAGTATTGAAATCCTTAGAAATTCCAATATTGTTTTCTATCAGCTCCGGAGAGATTCTTTTAATATCTTTCCCTCCGGCTACAATTAGTTTATCAATTTCACCAAACAATTTGCTTAAAGGATTTCCAATATAATCACATAGCAAATTGATTGCCTTGTCATCAATGCTTATTGACTTGGATGCACAATAATCTTTTATTGGACCTGCAAGCTGAAAATCTCGCAGCTTCTCACTCCTGAACACAATAGCATTTCCTCCTTTGGCTGCTTTCATCAATGATGAAGTAGAGGAAAGTTCCCCACCCTTATACACAATAACAAGCACAGTTGACTTATTTGGTCTGCCAATATATGAGGATAACTTTTCAAGTTGATTCTTCGCATTAGTCATTGCTTGTGCTTCTTTAAGAATCACAAGTTGGCGCTCTGCCATAACAGGATATTGCTGAGCTGCTCCTATCACATTAGTTATATCAGCATCAGCTCCATAAAAAACTATTGAGTTAAAATCTCGATCCTGTTCATCAACAACATTTATTTCCAATGCTTTTGTCAGCTGGTCAATATAATAATCTTCCTCTCCCATTAATAAATAAACAGGAAAGAAATTCTTTCTCTTGATTGAGGTCATTACCTCTCTGAAAGTCGGACCGCTTGATTTTTTAGCCATGTATAAATATTTCTATTTCCTGTCAATATCGTTATCCTCTTTTATTCCACAAAGAAATTTTCGGAAAAAATAAAGAAAAATTATTGTTGCCGCTGCGCTACTCATTGCGAGCCATGGAAACATTCCGTTCTGCGCAACTCCGATATTGTCTATTGAGACATTATGAGCTGCTGATTCAGGAAAGCTTGCCACAATCACTACGATTGAATTATTCAGAGCATGGGCAAATATTGGCAACCAAAGAGACTTAGACCACACGAGAAGATATCCAAATAAGGCACCCATTAGAAGCCGAGGAATAAATCCGAAAAATTGAAAATGCAAGGCACTGAAAATAACTGCCGTACCCCACACAGCCAAAGCCGTAGGAATAGCACACCTTATTAATATACCTTGTAATGCCCCTCTAAAAAATAACTCTTCAGAAAAACCGGTAAGTACACCTACCACTCCAACAGCTGCTAAAACTGCAAGGGGCGATTTCACAGAGAGGATAGTCTGAGCAACATTCCCATTAGTTTCTTCCCAATTTCTTAAAGTTGCTTCCAACCCTTTCAAGATTTCAGGAAGATGAATATTTTCGTTCCATTCTATCAACCAATTCATTGCAGGCAACGCCAAAAGATATAACATTATTACTCCTGATAAAGACATGAAGGAAGGAAATTCATCAAGGTATAACCACTTGGAAGGATAGTTTGAACAGAATTTTGCGGTGAACCACGCAGGGAGACAAAATGCCACTATACATTGTACAGCCGATGAAATCAAATAACCTGTTCTTTCGCTAATCGAGTCAATATTGCTCACCGCGTAAGCCACTCCCGAGGCTATCAATAGAGCCACAAAAAAAGAAGAAAACAATATCAGAAACCTGACTGCCGGAATTTCCTTAAAATCAATACTCATCAGATATTAAATTTTTTCCTTCTGAATATAAAGTTTCTTCCAAGATATTTTTCTCTTACGACAGGATTCTCTGCCAACTCCTCACTGGTGCCCTGAAAAAGGATTTTTCCTTCAAAAAGGAGGTATGCCCTATCTGTGATGCTGAGTGTCTCCGGAGCATTATGGTCAGTGATAAGAATACCGATATTCTTTTCCTTTAACTTGTAAACAATCTCCTGAATATCCTCCACAGCGATCGGATCGACACCGGCAAAAGGTTCGTCAAGCATTATAAATTTCGGATTTATGGCAAGACAGCGAGCAATCTCTGTACGTCTTCGTTCGCCACCGGAAAGTTGGTCTCCAAGATTTTTTCTCACTTTTTGAAGGCGGAATTCAGCAATCAGACTTTCCAGTTTCTCCTTTTGATATTCCTTCGTCGTCGGCGTCATTTCCAGAACAGCCCGTATATTATTTTCCACACTCAGCTTTCTGAATACTGAAGCCTCTTGAGCAAGATAACCTATCCCTAACTGTGCACGTTTATATACAGGATAACCTGTGATGTCCTGATCATCTAAAAAAATTCTTCCCTCGTTCGGAGTAATCAATCCGGTAGTCATATAGAAGGTGGTGGTTTTGCCGGCTCCGTTCGGTCCGAGCAAGCCGACAATTTCACCTTGTGTCACGTTAATCGAGACATGATTGGCAACTGTTCGCTTACCATATTTCTTAACAAGATTATCAGTGCGCAAAATTCCTTTCTCCGGAATTACTATCGCCTGAGAATCCACTATCTCCGCGTTATTTTCCCTTACGATATCAGAAGATGCAATCACTTCTTCTCTCATATCCGGTTCAGGAGCCGTTTCCATTTCATGAACAGTTTTCATTTCTTCCGGAGAAAGTTGTGCTTCCCGGCTCGCTTTATTCTTAAATATAGGGAATATTTTCATTTCAACAGTGAACGGATATAGTCAGTAAGTAATTTAATTGCAACTTTATTATTCCCACCTTGCGGAATAATCAGATCTGCATATCGCTTGCTCGGTTCGATATAAAGTTCGTGCATAGGTTTCAAAGTTTCCTGATACCTATCAATAACCATCTTAGGGGTTCTGCCCCTCTCAATACAGTCACGAGATATAACCCTGATCAGGCGTTCATCTGCATCTGCATCCACAAACACTTTGACATCCATCATATCTCTTAGTTCCTTATCAGTCAACACAAGAATACCTTCGACCACAACAACTTCACGAGGACGCAATGTTGTTGTTTCTTTTAATCTTGAACAGGTTAAAAAGTCGTAGGTCGGCATTTCAACATTTTTACCTTCCTTTAATTCTCTTAGTTGTCGGCACAACAGATTCCACTCTATCGAAGCCGGCTCATCATAATTCATTTTCAGCCTTACCTCGAGAGGAATATGAGCATTATCTTTATAATAACAATCCTGAGGGATGACAGTCACTTCATCCTTGGGCAGTGATTCTATTATTTTTCTTACGACTGTGGTTTTTCCAGAGCCGGTGCCTCCAGCAATTCCGATAACAAGCATATATTCTGATATTGGATTATTTTCCGGGTAAAATTAATAAAAAAAATATATCCCTCCAAACAATCTGTCCATTTCGCAACTATTAATCTAAGGATTAGAGCGATTCTTTTGCAAGCTAACCAAATATAAAAAAATTAAATCAAAATGATTTATACATCATTTTATAAACGAATCTTTTGAATTGGATTATAGAATTTTTTATTAATTTTGCAAACTGTTGCGCAATATGTGCCCAATATGATACATTATAGTTGTTTAACCAATAAACAATTTCCAACTAAGTTAAACCGACTTCATAATTAAATAATAAAAGATGTTAGTTTCTTCAATAAAATCTTTCGGAAAATATTGCCTGTTTATGACACAGGTGTTTCGGACGCCCGACAAATGGAAAGTTTTTTTCCAACGTTTAGTGCTCGAAATAAGTAAGCTTGGGGTAGATTCGATTCCGTTGGTTATAATCATTTCTCTTTTTATCGGAGCCGTGATAACTATTCAGATGACTATTAATATTGTATCGCCTCTCATACCTTCCTATTCTACTGGACTCGCTACACGAGAAATCCTATTGCTTGAATTCTCCTCATCCATGATGAGTCTGATACTCGCAGGTAAAGTCGGAAGTAATATTGCCTCAGAAATTGGCACAATGAGAGTGACTGAACAGATTGATGCTCTCGACATAATGGGAATTAATTCTGCCAACTTTATAGTTCTACCGAAGGTCATAGGATTCGTTTTCTTTGTGCCGGTTCTTTGTGTGCTGTCAATGTTTATGGGTCTGGTGGGTGGATGGTTCATAGCTGAGTTCACAACAATGATTTCAGTAGAGAACTATGTGTTCGGCATTCAATCTTTCTTTAATGAATGGTATGTCTGGTATGGAATCATAAAGACAGTAGTATTTGCATACATCATTGCAAGTGTTGCCGCATATTATGGTTATTATGTTAAAGGAGGTGCTCTTGAAGTTGGTCAGGCAAGTACAAAAGCCGTTGTCTCAAGCTCTATTCTTATACTCCTGGCGGACGTAATTTTGACAAAACTCCTTCTCCAGTAGCCTAATAGCTACTTATTACTTATTCAACTGACAATTCCTCAAAATATGATAGAAGCAAAACACGTTTCAAAATGGTTCGATGGTCAGCAGGTGCTGTATGATATCTCTGCTACTTTCGATACAGGAAAAACAAACCTGATTATAGGACAAAGCGGCTCGGGTAAAACGGTATTCATGAAGTGTCTTATCGGGCTTCTTACTCCTGAAGAAGGCGAAATCCTTTATGATGGAAGGAGATTCCGAAGTTTAAATAATCAGGAAAAAAAGAATCTGCGCACAGAAATCGGCATGCTCTTTCAAGGCTCTGCCCTATTTGATAATGAGACTGTTCTTGGTAATGTGATGTTTCCCCTGAAAATGTTCAGCAAACTCAACCATGAGGAACAACTCGAAAGAGCTCACTTCTGCATAAAGAGGGTCGGTCTGACGAATGCAGATGAAAAATATCCTTCTGAGATTTCAGGAGGTATGCAGAAACGTGTCGCTATTGCCCGTGCAATAGCCCTGAATCCAAAGTATCTTTTCTGCGATGAACCTAATTCCGGACTTGATCCCCGCACCTCTATTCTTATTGATGAGCTATTGAGTGATATTACACATGAATATGGAATCACTACTATCATTAATACCCATGATATGAATTCTGTTCTCGGAATTGGAGAGAAGATTGTTTTTATTAATAAGGGTCATTGCGACTGGATTGGAAACGATAAGACTATTTTCAGAAGCACAAGCCAATCTCTTAATGATTTCGTATTCGCTTCAAAATTGTTTCAGGAAGTCAAAAAGTTCCTGGAACGTGAATACGAGGCTCAAGAAGAGACAAAAAGACGCTGACAAATCTTTTCTTCACTTCGTCAAAATTAATTTCCCTGCCTGTTTCCACTGCAATGGATGTGACTCCTCTGTCAGTGAACCCGCAGGGATTTATCATATTAAAACCGCTCAGATCATTATTAACATTCAGTGCTAATCCATGCATTGTGCAATACCGGCTGCATTTCACTCCTAAGGCACATATTTTTTTCTCATCGGAATTAAACGTTTCAATCCAAACTCCTGAAGCCCCTTCTATTCGTTTCCCTATAATACCAAATTGAGACAGCAACCGTATTATCGTTTCCTCTAATAAATCCACATAAGCCTTCACACCGAGACGGTATCTTTCTAAATCAATCAAGGGATAGACAACTAATTGTCCGGGAGCGTGATAAGTCACATCTCCCCCTCTCTCTATATTAAACACTCCTATACCCTTTTCCTTTAACATTGAGTCAGGAAATAAAATATTCTCCTTCTTAGCGTGTTTCCCAAGAGTGATAACTGGATAATGTTCCACAAGAATAAGGTATTCCCTTTCAACATAGCCTTTATCCTTTTTCTCATTTACCATCTGATTGAAAAGCTTATGCTGGAGACTCCAGACCTCCTCATAATCTTCCCTTCCCAAATCAAAGATTTCCATAACCTCAGATTGCCACATTAAGATTTTTATAAAACGTGTCTCTCCGCATGATAGCTTGATCTCACCATCGGACTACTTTCAATATGACGGAAACCCTTTTCTTTTCCAATTTGGCGATATTCTTCGAAAACAGAAGGATGAATATAATCCTGAAGAGGATAATTATTTTTCGTCGGCTGAAGATATTGCCCTATTGTCATGACTTCACAACCCGCTGATAGAAGGTCATCCATGGTTTCGATTATCTCATCCCGAGTTTCTCCGAGTCCGAGCATAATACCTGATTTAGTTCTTATTCCACTCTTGGAAATATGATTGATTACTTTTAATGAATTATCGTATGTAGCAAACGTTCGTACTTCCGGAGTTAATCTTCTCACAGTTTCAAGATTGTGAGAGATTACATCCGGACGCTCTGCAATCACCATATCTATAAGCTCTGTTCTGCCTTGGAAATCCGGAATCAGAACTTCCATTGTTATATCAGGACAATGCTGTTTCAACTTTCTAATCATTTTTGCCCAATGGCGTGCTCCTAAATCAGGAAGATCATCCCTGTCAACAGAAGTAATAACTACATGTTTCAACTGCAATTGTTTGATTGAATCAATAATCTCATCAATCTCTTTTTCTTCTAACGGTAAGGGTTTCCCGCTCGTAACATTACAAAATTTGCAGTTGCGAGTGCATATATTTCCTCCTATCATAAAAGTTGCGGTTCCGTTTCCCCAACATTCAGCTCTGTTCGGACACATTCCGCTACTACATATCGTATGCAGA
>JAIDPA010000108.1 GCA_029062985.1 Muribaculaceae bacterium | reverse complement strand
CTTCTACAAAATCCTTAAACTAAGTTCGTTTAAATTTGTTAAATCAATATAAAGAATTTTAGACGATGTCATATTCAACACAATTCTAAATATCCAATATGAAAAAATCCGTCATCTGGCTTCTCACAATTGTGATGTCTCTGACTTTTGGCGCCTTGTTATATTTTCAGATAATGTATCTTGAAAATATGGTAAAAATGAGAGAGGCACAATTTTCTGAGACAGTGATGCGTTGCCTTTCCTCAACTTCTTCATATCTTGAAAGAAAGGAGACTCTTCACTTTCTGCAGGAAGATGTCAATATCATAGAATCAAGCCTTTATGAAGATAATTCTTTCACGGGTAATTCTCCCGATGAGAATAATATCTCCTATTCTGTAGAGAGTGATGACGGAACAGTCACACAATACACTTTAAATGCAAAGGTTGACCGCACACGCCAGGATCCCGCTAAGAAAAGAAAATCTTCTACGGTGGGCAGTCTCGAATCACGTTATCGTGACATGCAGGAGGTGATCCGCAGTCAGTATCTTTACCAACAGGGACTCCTCAATGAGGTCATACTTTCAATTTTGAGAGAGGCAGGGTCACGCCCGGTCTTTGAAAGAGCTGACTCAACTCTGGTCAGAAACTATCTTTCTTCAGAATTGGCTAATAATGGGTTGACGGTGCCTTTTGAATTTGCTATCTCTTCCAGTAAGAATTCTATTCTATATGCCTCTAAAGGGTATGATGAAAATCTTGAAAAAGGAATCTACTCCCAGATTCTTTTTCCCAACACTGACAGCCAGCTGCGTCTTAATGTGGAATTTCCCACAAAGACCAACTACATTTTTTCTTCAGTGAGATTTATAATTCCGACATTAGCTTTTACACTCATTCTTCTCGTCATATTTCTTTACACCATTCTTCTTGCATTCCGTCAGAAAAAGCTTACGGAAATGAAGACTGACTTCATAAATAATATGACACATGAATTAAAGACTCCTATTTCCACAATTTCTTTGGCAGCCCAGATGCTCAATGACAATTCCGTGATGAAATCGCCGGCATCGCTAAAGCATCTCAGTCAGGTGATTGCAGATGAATCAAAGAGATTACGTTTCCAGGTGGAAAAAGTTCTTCAGATGTCGGTGTTTGATAATTCGGGAAGCGCTCTGAAATTCTCAGAAGTTGATGCCAATAAAATAGTAGAAAATGTCACTCATACATTTAAAATAAAAGTAGAGAAATATGGCGGTTCCATTTCTTGTGTCACTGACGCTAAGAATGCAATTGTAAATGTTGACGAAATGCATTTCACCAACATCATCTACAATCTTCTTGACAATGCAGTGAAATATATGAAGGAAGATACAGAGCCTCATCTTTCAATCACAACGCGTGATCTTGACTCCAAAACCCTTGAGATCAGAGTCAGCGATAACGGAATAGGAATTAAAAAAGAGGATCTTAAGAAGATTTTTGAAAAATTCTATCGTGTCTCCACCGGCAACCGGCATGACGTCAAGGGATTCGGTTTAGGTTTAGCTTACGTGAAGAAAATGGTGACTATCTTTGAGGGATCAATTTCTGCTGAGAGTGAACTCGGGAAAGGGTCAACTTTCATAATAACTCTTCCCCTTGCAAATTGAAATGAATTTTAATTTTCAGTCTAAAACGAAAAAATCAAATAATATAATAATATGGACGAGAAACTAAAAATATTGCTCTGCGAAGACGATGAAAACCTGGGTATGCTCCTGAGGGAATTTCTGCAGGCTAAAGGATTCAATGCCGACCTTTATCCGGACGGAGAAAAAGGTTATAAGGCATTTTTAAAAGGGAAATATGACCTGTGTGTGCTTGATGTCATGATGCCCAAAAAAGATGGGTTCACTCTTGCTCAGGAAATCAGGAATGTAAACAGCGAAGTGCCTATAATTTTCCTCACGGCAAAAGCGCTGAAGGAAGATGTGCTTGAGGGTTTCAAACTTGGAGCTGACGATTATATCACCAAACCCTTCTCTATGGAAGAGCTCGTTTTCCGTATCGGAGCTATCCTCCGTCGTGTGAAGGGGAAGAAAGATAAGGAAATCACCCTTTATAAGATTGGAAAATATACATTCGATACTCAGAAGCAGGTGCTTATATCGGATGACAAGACGCAGAAACTGACCACTAAGGAATCAGAGCTTCTCGCACTGCTTTGTTCTCATATCAACGAGATTCTCGAGAGAAACTTTGCTCTCAAGTCGATCTGGATTGATGATAATTACTTCAACGCGAGGAGTATGGACGTCTATATCACCAAACTGCGCAAACTGCTTCGTGACGATCCGAACATTGAAATTATCAATATTCATGGCAAAGGTTACAAACTTATTGCTCCCGAAGATCCCTCAGCTTCAAGCGATGAATGAGAGTTCTGAAATTGTTGACAACATCAGAGGAAAAATTTTTATTGATAACTACATTAAAGGGCTAAGCTAAAAATACTTAACTTAGCCCTTTTCATAGTTTGGTGGTCATTTCTTTTCCGGAATCTTTCATCTTCCGGGTTATTTGAAAAGGAAAAAGATTATACAACTTCGATTGGAAAATTTTCAAATATTCTATAAATTTACCGAATGAAAATCCTTTACCGTTTGTATCAATGGCTAATAGCCGGACCAATTTTCGTGGTTGTTACTTTCTTCACGGCTATAATTACTATATTAGGGTCCTTAGTCGGAACTCATTTCTGGGGCTACTATCCTGCACATCTCTGGTCAAGATTCTGTTGCAGACTGGCTCTTGTCCGTGTTAAGGTGAACGGGCGTGAGAATATTAATAAAGACACATCTTATATTTTTGTCGCTAATCATCAGGGTGCTTTTGACATTTTCTCAATTTACGGCTATCTTAACCATAATTTCAAATGGCTGATGAAGAAGGAGCTTGAGAAAATCTTTATGGTCGGATGGGCATGTAAAAAAGCCGGTCATGTTTTTGTCGACGATTCCCACATCAGCAGCATAAAACAGACTATAGAGGAGGCTGAAGAAAAACTAAAAGATGGTATGTCTCTCGTGATTTTTCCGGAGGGGAGCCGGTCCTGGGACGGCAAAATGATTCCTTTCAAACGGGGAGCATTCATGCTTGCATCTGAATTTAAACTTCCTGTTGTGCCTATAACTATTGACGGCAGTTTCAAGACTATGCCTCGTTTCACTTATAACATTACTCCCGGCACCATTACCCTGACAATCCATAAGCCTATCTATCCCGGAGAGAGAGGCTTCAACACAAAAAAATTAATGCAGGAATGCCGCAAAGAAATTGAATCCTCTCTTCCTCCCGAAGATAAAGGAGAAAGTAAAGGGGAAAGATAAAAAAGAAATTGGAATCATTTTTTGGTTCCAATTTCTTTTTTCAAAAATTTTATCTGATTCTTTGCGTATTTAATTTCTTTATCTTAACTTTGCCAACTGAAGCAGGGGTGCTCATTTCGAGCTGAGATTATACCCTGTGAACCTGATGCGGATAATACCGACGAAGGGAGCTTCATAAAAGCCATTCCTTTTTTGCCAACTTTTCTCTGCTCGTTTCAGCAGAAACCATATATGTTGACATCGGTCCGCCTCAGGTGGACTTTTTTATTTTTATCAAGAATGGCAAAAGAAATTCATACAATCCTTTCGATAGGTGGTTCTGACTCATCAGGGGGTGCCGGTGTGCAGGCTGATATACGCACCTCTTTAGCTTGTGGCCTGTTCCCTATGACAGCCATAACTGCGATAACCGCTCAGAATTCTAAGGGGGTATCTGCTGTGAGTCCGGTTTCTTCCGAATTGCTTCTCAACCAACTTGAAAGCATTTTCAATGAAAAGAAGCCCGAAGCAATAAAGATCGGTATTCTTGGTTGCTGTCAAAATATAATTACCGTTTCCAAATTTCTTAAGAAACATGCGGAAGGAATCCCTGTTGTAGTCGACCCTGTGATTAGAGCTACCACCGGGGGAGAGCTTAATATTGACACAAAGGAAGTGATTGCTGCTTTTCTCAACCACCTCTTCCCTATCTCAACTGTCGTAACGCCTAATATCAAAGAGGCTCGCTTATTTACGGAGTCTTCATTTTCAAAAGAAGAGTTAGCTTTTCGGTTTCTCAATATATCTAACGCTGATTCTATTGTATTAAAGAGCGGAGATGACGAAGATGAAGATATTATTTCAGATTTCCTGGCAATCAAGGGAGATGACAAGGATTCAATCTTATCCTATACCTCCCCACGCATAAAGGGAGCGAACTTTCATGGCACAGGTTGCTCTTTCGCTACTTTGCTTGCCTCAGGTTTGGCATACGGTCTTAGCATTTCTCAGGCTTTCAGATTTGCATCTTTCAATATGAAGAAAGTCATAGAGTATTCACTCAATCTGAATTTTAGTTCATTTGATTATCCTCCTCTCGCAATTGGTTACAATCCTGATTTTCCGCCTATTAATCCTCTCTTTTTCAAAATTTAAACTCGATTTTAATTCATTCCTTCATATCTGCTCTCCTCTTTAAACATAATGCCGGAATAAAAATTATTAATCATGAATATTACTTTGAATAATGAACCTCTCACCCTCCCTTTTGAGCCGATGACAATCGCTCAGATGATAGAGTGGCAAAATATATCACCAAAGGCAACCGCCATCGTCATAGGCTCAAAACTTATACCCAAAGATTTTTGGGACTCAACCTATCTTTCTGAGAATGATAAGATAAGCGTAATTAAAGCAGCTTTCGGAGGTTAAGATATGAGGGAAAAGAATTTTCTGACCATAGCTTTTACGCTCCCTTATTTCTTTGAGGGTGAAGAAATCGCCATTACCGAGATACTCGAAAGGGCGACTGCTGATATTCTTCATCTCCGGAAACCGGATTCCACTTTCTTTCAGATGAAATCCCTGCTTGAAAAAATTCCTCGACATTTGCATTCAAAAATTAAGATTCATGACCATTTTTCACTTATTGAAGAGTTCCGTTTAGGCGGAGTTCATCTGAATGCTCGTAATCCGATTGCTCCTCAAAATGTAAATTCCTTAAGTTGCTCTATGCATAC
>JAIDPA010000107.1 GCA_029062985.1 Muribaculaceae bacterium | reverse complement strand
CGGAAGGACAGTGAATTGACTCATCGGATATATCTTCAGGGTGATACGTTTGGTCTGGAGATTAAAGGTGGAGGACTCATGCCGACTACTGTTTCTGAGAGAAAAATCAGGCGGATTTCAGATGATATGTTTACAGTCATCGAAAGCATGGAGGATAATAGCGGGGACAAAGGTGTCTGGATTGACTATATGACTGAATACGGTTTTTCCGGCAAGACTTTCCGGCAGGAGGATTCACAGCTTATAGATATCACCGGCGGTCGCCCTTACGTTAATGAAGACACAATCAGCAGCATATTGGGTGATTCCTCATTGCTTATTATCCATGACGGAAAGCGAATATCTTTGCAAACGGCAGATTCAATTCATCAGAAGGAAGGGAAGAAATTGAAATACACCACTATGTCAGGAGAAGAAGCCTACAAAACCTTTGGTCCGGCAGGAATAAAAGGAGCTATCATAATGAAATCGAAGAAATAATTCAGAACTCAAAACCTTCATCGCCGTAGTAGATGCGATAGCTGACGGTCATTTCTTTGTCTTAATGCCATGCATAAGCTCATTTGGGGAGACTGACTCCATTTTTGCGAAACCTACGAGTTTCTTTCCCAGATCCTTGAAAGACCCTCCAACTAAGTAAACAGACTCGTCGATAATCAGGAACCGGTCATGTACATTCTGATAATACCTTACTTCTATGGATGGATATTGAGCGTCATGGCGCTTTATATCATCCTTAATACTTTTATTCTTATCGGAAGTGTATACAATAGCGGAGACACCTGAAGCTCGTTTGTCTAACTGCTTCAGGGAAGAATAGTCTGCGTAGTTGTCTATAAGGATGATTCTGTCTCTGGCACTTTCGATAAGATCGCAGATAAAGACATAAGCATCAAAGATTCGACCGTCAAAAAGAATACCATGCAAAGGTTGATGATTGCCATTATCAAGGCGAGTCAGCACTTCATCAATCTTCCTGTCGGTTGCAGACAAGTGACTGTTCATCAAAAGATGATTATGCTCCAAAGTTTCTATACGGCTAAATAAATGGGCGTTGCTAATCATGAAACTTCGCATTGCCGTGAAAGCACGCATAATTCGGATGTTTACATCTATCGCAGTTTTAGAGCGGAGTACGCTACTTAACATCGCCACTCCATTTTCTGTAAAAACGAATGGCAATTTGCGAGTACCACCCCAGTTGTGAGTTCCTGTTTCTTGATGTTTATGATCTTCTATGCTCTTATTTAAAGTTGCAAATTGCGACCCTAAACTTGATGTCGCAATTTGCGACATCAAGTTTCCAACATCTTCTTTGGTAAGCTGGAACATGAAGTCTTCTGGGAAACGATCAATATTTCGTTTTACTTGTTCGTTTAATCTACGTGTTTCAACCCCATAAAGCCGTGCCAGATCGCTGTCGAGCATCACCTGTTGACCGCGAATAATATGGATAAGATTTTCAATCGGCATCATATCGGCATCAGTAGATTCCGACAAAGGAACAGGGGGCAATGAGTTGTTTTCTTTCATTTATACTGATTTTATATTGCAAATTTAACGATTTTATCTTACAATCTGGATATTATGGGTGAGAAATACCTCTGCATAAGGTCTGTATGCTAAAAATTTAGTAATTTTGCGATTAAAGCACCATTCCAACACTAAAATATGAGGAGGATTCTTAACTACATACTGATTGCAATAACCACGCTGGGCTTTACCGGATGTGGCAATGGCGGTAAACGTGAGGCGGACAGGTTAGGGTCGCCTGAAGTTCAACAGATGCAGTATGCCGAACAGATTACTATCGCCGAACTGCCCTCAGTGTTGCAGCGGTTGAAGGAAGGACAGATGGAGTATGACTTTTTCGGCATCTGCTCCAGTCCGGTAGCATGTATCTACTTCATACAGGAAGATGGAAAGTTCTACATCGACTATGAAGCGATCGGCGCAGACCAGCTTCCGTATCTTGACAAGATCCGTCAGTATGCCAAAGAGCAAGGCTACCATGTTGTCGATACAACATACGGGAATACTCCGATTGATTTTACCGAACCGGCACAGGCACCGGTCATTAGCCTCCGCGTAGATACGGACATCGACAGCATAGCCAAAGTCGGTGCCCGGCTTATGCAAACCATCTTCCACAACACCGACACCACCCACTACGAGATAGTACCGTAACCCAGTTGAGAGTAGGATTGGCTGAGTGCAACCGATAAATAAAAAGACTATGAGTATCGACCGTAAGAAATTGGAGAAATACTATATGAGATGCGAACATGCGGCATCTCTGAAAGGAAGTTATATGAACTATTCTAAATGGTCAAAGTTGCTCAAAGCTATCAGCGACTCAGATATTCAGTTCCTTCCAAATCAAGTCAGGCTGAAAGTAATAGGTGATGACAACCCTTATATGGTGAGTCTTGTAGATTACTATGGCAATGGGACGTGTACTGGAGATGGGGTTAGTGGAACTATAAAAACTAAGCATATCGAGCATATCATAATTCCCTTTAACTCTATCATCGAATTAACACGAATGAAGGACCTGATTGACGGATTGGGGAAATATGAATGTGAGATTGACCCTGAAAAAATTACCCTGACAATTTTCGGATACAGATAATTGAGGGATTAAAAATTACCATTATAATCCGGATCAAGGTGGTGAACAGTTAAACTTTAGAAACTTATAATATCAGTAAATTACTAAAAATATAATCCTATGACCTTAAATGATTTTGAATATTTCTGTTTCAGTGTTTTTTATTGCAGGAAAGCTGAAGTTATTGAAGCACTAAAATCTTTGGAGTTAGTATGGACAAACAAATCATTTACTTATATTGATATACAGCCTTTCTCTCTCACTGATTGTAACTGGTATCCTCTTTCTTATAACCCTGTTGTTTTGAAAATATGTCTATTTGAGACAAAAGATCTTAGAACAGTTATGATAAGCAACATTCAAGAAGGAGCACATTCTTTGTTTTGGAATCTTGCAACCGGACTAAAGGTTGAAGCCATAGCGATTAGAACCAGCAGTAAAACAACCGGAGATGACATAATGAATGATTTGATGTATTTGAATAATGGTGAAGAGCAGAGATACGTGCGAACCATGACGGATCCTTCTTGGGAATTTTTTGAAAAGGGGAAGCCGTTATGGTTTGAGGATGTTTCCCTTTATACTAAAAGATATAAGAAAGACCGCATGAATAGGCGTATTATAGTGAATTATTGCTTGAAATTGGGTCTTGAAGTGGATTCTCCTGATTTTTGGAAAGCACCCGAAGCTACAATGATTGAAATCAAGACATGTAAACAAGATGTTAGCCACAAAGGAAATGGGCATCTTCCGCCGGGAATTTACGAGATACTGTAAGAGTCGTTGTACGGGGTTTATCAAGGTGTAAAGAAATCTGGATTGGTTACTGTGGTCTTGACACGAAATAAAGAACCATGACGAAAACGGCAATCAGAAA
>JAIDPA010000106.1 GCA_029062985.1 Muribaculaceae bacterium | reverse complement strand
ACCGATTTCTACACCTATTTTGTTGTATGCTGGGTCTGATGTGTATAAGTGTCAGTTGTAACACCATATTATAAATTTGATTTAATAAAGGTGGATCCTGATGATAACAAGTTTGTTGACTGTGCTGTAGCAGGGGGTGCAAGATATATTGTGTCTGATGATCATCATTTCGAGATACTGAAAACAATTGATTTTCCCAAAGTTGAAGTGATAACTTTAGAAGAAATGATGAAAGAGATTATATGATATTATATAAATTAAGGAACGCTTTGAGGCGTTCCTTTTCTTTTTATAAGCGTGGAGGTCATTTTATATTGTTGCGGAGTTTTGTGAGAAAGGATTTCATTGCTTCGGTGTCGTGGTTCTCCACTATTTCCTGAAGTTCTCCTAATTGAGTGCGTATTTTTTCCAACTGCTGAGGAGTGTAGGGATTGAACATGATTTCGCTCAGAAGATGATCGTCTTCACCGAGCACACCGCGGGCAATGTCATGATGGCGCTTGAAAGTTGTGCCGGGGGCATCCTGATGCTTCATTATTCCGGCAAACACAAATGTAGATGCGAACGGAATGCCAAGAGAGTAAGCCATTGTCTCATCGTGCTCATCAAATGTGTATTCCACGACGTTCAGCTTCAATTCATTATATATATCCTTGAAGAAAACCCTGCCGAGATGGTCACCCTCCTTAATGATTACGGCATTTTCATTGCGCAGATTGGAGAGGGAGGCAAAAGTCGGACCGAACATAGGATGCGTACTGACGAAAGGATGTCCGGCTCGCTTATAAAATTCAGGTAATCCGGTTTTTACGGAGGCAATATCGCTCAGGATGGCGTTCTCACGAATGTAGGGGAGAATATTTTCAAAAGCCTGAATTGTATATTTTACCGTAGCCGCATTCAGGACCATGTCAGGATCAAATGCCTTAATATCCTCGGGATTAGAAAACCGCTGCACATTGAATGTGAAACGCAGCCGTTGAGCATCCGGATCAAAAATGGCGACTTCATGTCTGAATGAGAGAAGATCGCAGAAAAAGGAGCCCATTTTCCCTGCTCCTAATATCAATATTTTCATAATTATCGAAATTCAGATAAATTTCTGCAAAGTTAATAAATAATTTTAAAGTTTCTATCGACTGAATTTGCTAACTAAGTAAGAATTTATTATCTTCGCCCATAATATTTTACTCCCTTACTTATGGATACGGCAGCTTATGGAATAATCAACCCTATATATGATGAGGGTTTCAAATTGATTTTCGGACGCGAGAATGTATCGGAAATACTCCTGATCGATCTCCTTAACAATGTCTTTTTAGACGACCCGGTTTTTGGTAATATCACCTCACTCACATTTATCAATAACGAACGTCCAAATGAAATAGTGGAGGGGAAAGGGGTAAGATATGATATATGTTGTCGCACAGCGTCCGGACATCAATACATTGTTGAGATGCAGAAAGGGTATCAGAAGCATTTTATTGAGAGATGTCAATATTATGTCAGTCGGGGAATCTCGGAGCAAGGCTACAAAGGAGCAGACAGTGATTGTGAGGTCTGGGATTTCTCTTTGGTACCGGTCGTAGGCGTTTTCTTCTGTAATTTCAATGTGAATGGATTGGAGCCGAAACCTGTTGTTAAAGGTAGTCTTCGAGATGATGAAAGTGGTCAACCAATAGGCTATTGGCAGCGTTATGCCTTCATACAATTGCCATGTTTTAAGAAAGAGGAGGCATATTGCGAATCAAACCTTGAAAAATGGATTTATAATATAAAGAATATGGGAACAACACAATCAGTAGCATTTACAACAGACAGCGACATATTTTCCTATTTAAGGAGTGTCAGCAATGTGGCTGCATTGTCGCGCCCGGAAAGAGAACATTATGAAGCTTGTCTGAAAAGGGCACGTGATTATAACGCAGTGCTGAAATCGGCAAAGGAACTTGCCATGGAAGAGGGGCTTGCGGAGGGACGCGCAGAGGGACATGCGATAGGTCTTGAGGAAGGACGTGCGGAAGGACGTGCGGAAGGACGTGCGGAAGGACGTGCGGAAGCAAATCGCATCACTGCTCTGAATCTGCTCAAAATGAACGTAGCTCCGGATATTGTTGCGGGTGCGACGGGGCTATCCATTGAAGAAGTTGAGACTTTGAAGAAGATAGGGATATAAGGAGATTTTTTTCTCTTCTTTTTCAGGCAGGATTTTTCAACTTCAAAGGATAAGCTAATCCAGCGAGATAATATCCTAAATAAAAGGCATGTCATGAAGACTGACATGCCTTTTACTATAGGATAGAATGAAATTGTTATCCAGAGAAACGTTACTTATTTCCTCCGGGCAGATCAGAGCGTAATGCCTGCTTGTTATAGTTAAACTCAACCTGAGGAACGACTACCATCCAGCCATAGAAATCATCAGGACCAAAAGTCTGAGCAAAACCTGTGCCACGGTTGCCGGAATTCGGATTTCCTTTCTCCCAAGGAATACGAACCATAGGCTCGTGCCAGCGTTTCATATCAAACCAGTTGAAACCCTCGCCCCAAAGTTCGAATGAGCGATAATCTTTAATTTCCTGAAGCAGAGCCTCCCCACTTGCAGTGCAAGTATAATTCGGGTCGCGGACATCCTTATTAAGTTCTTCCATTATCCGGCGTGCTGTAGCTTCATCTCCATTACGGAAGGCAGCCTCAGCTTCTGTATAACCCATTTCAGAAGCACGCATAAAGGGCCACTGATCCATTCCATACACCTGATTACCCCAGAATTTATACTGAGTGCCGAACTGTATCTGTGAATTAGGACTCTGATAAGGAGCTACAGTTCCTGAGAGGAAATGATTTATCTCATCCTGGCGTGCATATTCGCGTTTACCATATTCAATGATAAATTTCGACATATTGGGATTTGTGCTATTGATCTGAATACGCATACCGTTGGTATAAATCTTGTTTTCATCCCAGAAATCATCTTTGGAAACACCGAATTCATCAGCAAGCTCCTGATTCAGCTCAATAAATTCAGGTGTTATGTACAGACGCTTTCTAACATCAGAGAGCGGGAATTTCCTATAAAGCATATAGTCGATAGAATTGACTGCGTAGCCCCAGCTTGACTGATACCTGCCATTGCAAGCATTAGATGCTCCTGTGGCATAATAATAGATAGACTGAGCGGGTGCCTCATACATAGTTGACCACATGTATTCATCGTTCGCAGTCACAAAACCTGAATTATATTCCTCCGCCGTCATGATAGGATAATCCTTACGAGCTTCATTTGCCATTCTTTGAGCGAGAGGATAGTCATGCTTGATCATAGCTGCACGGGCAAGAAGACCACGAGCCACCGATCCATCAGGCTCCCAGATATAATCACGCTTCCAGCCACACTCGTCATACAATTTGATAGCAGCCTGCAGGTCATCATAAATGAGATCCATAGCCTGACCCATTGTTCCGAAAGGCATTTCTTCGGTTGTGCCGGTGGTGCGTATCATCAGACACTTAACCTCACCGTTGTTTGAATTCTCCCAGTTAGGAGCATAGCATTGCACCAGACGAATATAGCAGTGGGCTCTCATTGTCAAAGCAACCGCTTTGATAAAATCGCGCTCTCCCTCGTATGGAGGAAGGTTATCTATATTATCGAGCATAGTGTTTGCCCAGCTGATAAGGTTATAGGCATAATACCACATCTGTTGCGCACCCCAGTAGGTTTCGTCACGAATCTGACGCCAGGTTGCATACTGGTCGCTCGTACTTCTGCCGCAATATAAGTCTGACAGGAAAGTGCCTCCGAACACTTCTCCATAGTAGATCATCATCCAAGCCTCGCCATTCGTACTGTTGAGGTTATGTCCGGAGAACTGACGGTACATACCCTGACAGAGTCCGGTCTTGGCAGCACGTGCACCTTCAATAGTGCCACCGATGTCAGCTGCACTGGTCGATGTAATCGGTTGTGTCTCCAGATAATCTTCGGAGCACGAGGTAAGCGCGGGAGCAACGACAGAACCTATCATCAATGCCGCGATTCCTTTGATTAATATATTCTTTTTCATTTTGTTCTGTTATTAATAGTTAGAAACGGGCTGTCAACTGGAAATTGAACACTCGTGACACAACAAAGTAATCACCTTGACCACCTGAATAGTTATATGCCGGGTTGATACCTTTACGTTTCGTACATGTAAAGAGGTTCTCTACGTTAAAGCCAAGATTAAGGGAAGAGAGTTTCAGAGGTTCAGTAACAACCTTCGGGAAATCATAGCCTACTGCGAGATTCTTGAATTGCAGATAGCTTGCATCTGTCAGCCAACGTGAAGATGTCGCATTATCATAGGTAGTGTACTGAGAGTTAACCTGAGGATTAATTTTCTTGTTGATACGGCTTCCCGGATCATCCATGTTGAGATTAGCAGGAGCTTCTACCCATGAGTTAAGAATATCCTTGTGATAAGCCATTGTCTTATCTTCGCTGTATGACATCAAGCTGCTATATGTGCTGTCAAGGACCTTGCCTCCGATGCTGTAGGTAAAGAGTGCGCTCAGTGTAATCCCTTTCCATGAAAGATTTGTGCCGAAAGAGCCAAACATTGTCGGAAGAGATGTTCCCTGCAGCTGTTTTGTGGCGAATGACACCTGATTGGTGTAGTGCTTATCGCCTATCTTCACATAAGCTCCGTTTTTCTCTGCAGATTCGATATTAGTGTCCCAAAGAGCCTGGCTGAATTCCATTGCTCCGGTTTCAGGATTTTCTGCAAGGAATTCACGTCCATTAGGATTGATTTCATAAAGAGCTCTACCGGTAGCCATATCCACACCTGCGTACGTAGGCATATAGAATTCATAGCGGGATTTTCCCTGAACGAGAGCTATGTTGGAAGTCCATTGGTCGCCGTTAGGAATGTAGACGAGCTTATTCTTTATGATGGACGCATCTGCGTGAAGACCCCATCTCCAATCTTTAGTACGGATAACGTCACCACGAACCATAAGTTCCCAACCAACGTTCTGCATCGTACCGATGTTGGTAAGTATTGACCACTGATCGCCAGACCAAGTACCACCGGAAGAAGCAGGCTGCTTCAAATTATAGAGAAGATCGACGTTTTTCTTAAGGAAGTATCCGATAGTGAAGTTCAGACGGTCATTAAGAACAGAGCCTTCCAAAGCGATATCGAGTGTACGGACATCTTCCCATTTAGCCTTTTCAGCACCAATCTGAGAAGGATACATAACTAACTGGCTGTCTACACGCGCTGCACGCTGTGAGTAAAGCGACCAGTAAGCGTAAGAATTGGCTGCTGCGTCTGAGCCGGCAGTACCGTATGCTGCACGTAGTTTCAGATAATTGAGCCAGTCAATATCCTGAAGGAATTTTTCTTTTGTAAGAATCCAGCTTGCACCGACGCTCCAGAAAGTACCCCAACGCACATCTTTAGCAAATCTTGACGTACCGTCCCTGCGTATTGAAGCCTCTGCGAAGTATTTCTGTTCCATATTCCAACGCACTCTGCCAAGATATGATTCTGTTGTGCGTTTGATATGATATGCAGAATAACTTTCGTTGTCAGAGAAGTTTGTGAGTTCGAGGGCACCGGCAGCGAAGACCATATTCATAGCCTGTGTATAGAAATATCCGTAGTCGTATGAGTAGTTCTCATGGTCGAGAAGCACGTCTACATGATGATTTCCATAATCATGACTCCAGGTCAGAGTCTGCATGAAGTTATAGGTATTTGTGAAATAGCTTGTCTCACGGAGACGTCCGAATCCCTGTGCAGAACCGATCCATGGGTTGCCGAAACTTTTATAGTTCTGGCGAGATTTATACATATCGCCTCTCACTGTTAATTCAAATCCATAAGGCAGGATAGCAGTACCGGTCACGGACAGATCGCCTACAAGACGGTTATAGCTATTCTTATTTGAGCGCATCAGATAAGCAATGTTGCTATCATAAACCTTATAATTTTTATCTGTGTTCCATTCGGGATCGCCGTTTTCGTCATAAATCAGAGCACCCGTCTGAACATCGTGGTTATAGTAAGGGAACACGGGGGCACGATAGACATAATTGAACGGGTTGTTCGTAGTGTTGAGGTTATCAGAATCAATATCATCATCCTGCGATTCCTGATATGTAAGATTAGCATTAACGCCAAAGCGGAAATAGCTTACAGGAGTGGCAGTGAGGTTGATTCGGCTTGAAAAACGCTCAAAGTCAGTATTAATAAGATAACCCTGAGATTTGAGATAGCCTGTTGACGCAAATACATTAAATTTATCCTGAGCAGCTGCTACAGAAACGTTATATTCCTGACGATAGCCGTTCTGCGACATTGCATCCCACCAATTTAGGTCATTATAAGCGGGCAGCGGATTTGTTACAACTTTACCGTCCTGATTAAAAATCTTGTCAGCATCAATGCCACCATAGATGTTCCATACCTTGATATTCTCAAAGAAATGGTTGATCTGGTCTTTGCGTATATCCTGAAGAGTCGCTTCATTTCCCTCTTGTGAAAACTGACCATTTACTGCAGAGGTAAGAATGGTCTCCATCCATGTGTTGGAATCTACTGTATCATAGAAAGGAAGACCACGCTGATACATACCTTGGTTTACCTTAAGCGTTACGTCGACCTTCCCTTTATTCTTTGCCTTGCGAGTGGTGATAAGGATAACACCGTTTGCACCTTTTGCACCATATAGGGCACAGGAAGCCGCATCCTTGAGCACTGACATAGATTCTACATCATCCGGATTAATATCAGCTATTGAACCGTTGAAAATCACACCGTCAACAACATAGAGAGGCGCATTTGTTCCGTTCACTGTATTGATACCACGGATAAGAATCGATGGTGAGCCACCGGGACCTGCTGCTGTAGTGCTTGACACCTGCACACCGGGAGCCATACCTTCAAGAGCAGAAGTAACTGAGTTGACCGGGCGAGTCTCAATTTCTTTTTCTCCGACTACTGCGACCGAACCTGTCAGAGATTCCTTTGTTGCCGTACCGTATGCGACGACAACCATTTCGTCAAGCTGAGATTCCGAATTCTGCATGTAAATCTTCATGTCAGGACGAAGATCGACAGTCGCAGGATTGTAACCAACGTATGTGAACTTTGCTTTGGTTACGTTCTGAGGCACTCTGATTGTGAAGTGACCGTCGATATCAGTCGGTACGGCTTGTCCGCCGCCTATTGGTGCAACCGTCACGCCGATCAGAGGCTCATTTGTGGTAGCGTCAAGCACTGTGCCTGAGAATGTACGCAGCTGAGCACTCAGCCCGAACGTACATGCCAACACTGCCATCATAATGAAGAATAATTTTCTCATCTGATAAATGTTAAGTAGTTAAAAAATGGAATATGTCTTAATTCTCTCGAGTCAGGATTCAATAACTGCGAAAGTTTTGGGTATTGATTCAGGTTTGTAATTGATAATAACTTGGTCGCAAGTTATTACTTTAGGCTTTTGTTTGGTTGAATTAAAGCGTCATTCAACCTCTTCGGTTTATTGACGTCTTTAATACTTTTTTGCAAATTTATAAAACTTTTTGACTTAATTAGAGAATATGAATGTTAAAAAGCGTTAAAATATATGTTAAAATCCCCCTTTAGTGTAACAATTTATGAATTTAGCTTTATAAATTTTTCATAAATTTATTATTC
>JAIDPA010000105.1 GCA_029062985.1 Muribaculaceae bacterium | reverse complement strand
TTTTCATTCTCATATAATAAAGTTGTGTCAGGAGAAAGCTTATTCTCACTATCGGTCAGTTGTTGTTCCGCTCTTTGCCCTCCCGAGGGAGTATCAACAAGATTTTCTTTGGCAGCCAAAGAATCCGGCTCTTCAGCCTTCTGCTTAATTACTATTTCTAATGCCACTGCCCCCATGGCAACCACGGCAATTAATGCGGCTGCCACGTATTTACGTTTGCTCCGCCATATACGGGAAATCCTTTGGTCCTTTCCATCAAGATACTCATTAACAGAGAATTTATTCCATTCTTCTTCTACTTTATCTTCCGGCAGTTTTATCTCCGGCTGAAATGAAGTTTCAACCAAACACAGACTGTTATAAATCTCCCTGATTTCATCATCTTCCAAAAAAGAAGCAATTTCACGATCCGAATATTTTTCCGGATGTTCTATCAAATCGAGTGCTATGTCATATTTTTCCATCTTCAATTCTATAAGCGTTTTATATTTTTTCTCAAATAATCAATACCATTCTTTAAATGGCGATAGACTGACACTTTACTGATTCCCAATTTGTCAGCTATTTCCTGATAAGATAATCCCTCCTCATAACGCAGACTCATGATTATTGAACTCTGCTCAGTCAGCTCATCATGAATTATCTTACGTATTTCCTCAAGCGTGTCTTTGATATCATCCTCTCCTGATAAAGCTCCGCTACCATCAATCACCAACCGGCGGCTTATGCTTTCCTTTGCAGGCATTCTTTTTATTATATTGACACATTGGTTTCTGACACACCTGATTAAAAATCCTTTTCCATATTCTTTATCCACTCCGGAATGAAGAATATTGGAAAAAACTTCATGCACCACGTCATGAGCCTCTTCCTCATTCCTGAGCATCGTGTAAGCAAAGGAATACAGGTCAGAATAGTGTTCTTTAAAAAGATGTTCTATTGTCTGTTTCGTTGTCATATATTAAATAGACACAAAAATTCAAAAAAAACTAACCCTAATACAAAAAAATTTAGCTTGCTTAAGTTGAATATTATATTAAATTTGTAGCTCATTCATCAATTCATCATCACGACAATGGAAGAACAAAACATAAAGAATTTAAAATTCGGACTTAAGGAGGAATATTTAAATAGAATGATTGGTTGCTTCAAGGAGAATTCTAATATTGAAAAAGTCGTAATTTATGGTTCTCGAGCAAAAGGTAATTATAAAAGATTTTCAGATATTGATATTTCGCTCATCGGACCAAAATTAACCCACACTGATCTTTTCAATCTTTTTAACGATCTTGATGATCTTCTACTCCCTTATGAAATTGACCTATCCATTCTCTCAGAAATAGACAACCCTAATCTCCTTAAAGAAATAGAAGAATTCGGACAACCTCTATATCAGCAATCACAACTCCGGTAAGCAAAAGTCATTTTCTAACATCTGAGGCTTTCTCCGAAACATTTTTATCCGGAATCTATAAGCTATCACAATTTTAAATTTTTAATTAAGCCTTACATAATCCTTGACCCTTTTATTCCGTAATCTTCTCTTTTTTTATTAACTTTGCAGTATTATGCCAAACGAACAAGTCAAATACCGACAGTCTGCAAAGAATCGTACTGACGCACCACGTCAATTCTCAGTAATACTGCATAACGATGACTTCACTACAATGGAATTTGTAGTGGAGGTGCTTATGAAAATTTTCTATAAATCCCTCCCTGAAGCGGAGACTATAATGCTCACTGTCCACCATAAGGGGAGTGCAAGTGTAGGACGCTACAGTTATGACATAGCCTGCACAAAAGCTGCACGTGCCACTGAAATGGCTCGAGCTGCAAATTTTCCTCTGCGAATTACTGTAGAACCCGCCTAATCTCCCGATTACTTTTATGGAACCTATCAACTATAATTATTCGCGCGAAGTAGAACATCTTCTCTCTGATATGGAAGAGCTGGCGGAAGAGTTCCGTCATGAATATCTTACTCCCGAGCATGCACTCAAAGCGCTTCTCCCACGTCAGCCTTTTCGAGTTGCTATAACTGAGACCGGAGGTAAGCCTGACGAACTCGAAGCAGGTATTGACCACTATCTTCTGGCTCTTGAACGTGTGCCTGACAATATCGGCTTCACGATGCGCTATTCCGCTCAATTCACACAGGTGCTCGACACTGCTTTCGAGACAGTGGTCTGCTCTTCACAGACAGAAATCAAAATGCCACATATCATTAAGGCTATCCTGAGTCTTAATGATTCTACGGCTTCCTGGCTCCTTAGAAAAAGCATAAACGATGATGAGGGAGGGTTTATCAGCACTATCGTTTCCAACTATTCAATGAGCCAGTCTCTCTCTGATGTCTTATGGGACGACCTCGGAGATGAGAATGAGCTTCCCGATAACGACGGCGAACAATGGAAGCGTCTCGTAACCTGCATAAATGACGATTTGGAGGGTAGGAATCCTCTTGTCGGCAGAGAAGTGGAATTAAACCGCACCATACAGGTATTATGCCGTAAAGATAAAAATAATCCTCTTCATATTGGAGAACCGGGGGTCGGAAAGACAGCTCTCGTTTATGGGCTTGCACGTCTCATAAACGAAGGGAAAGTGCCTGAAAGATTAAAAAACGCCAAAATCTATAACCTTGACTTAGGCACGCTTCTCGCCGGCACTCAGTTCAGAGGCGATTTCGAAAAACGCCTTAAAATGATTATGGATGGACTCTCCCGCGAAGAGAACGTAATTATTTATATTGATGAGATTCACAGTCTCGTCGGAGCGGGAGCTACAGGCGACAGTGCTATGGATGCCTCCAATATGCTGAAACCTTATCTTGAAGGAGGTAAACTCCGTTTCATTGGCTCCACGACCTATGACGAATTCAAACGTCATTTCGCCAAAAGCAAGGGACTTGTAAGACGTTTCTCTCAGATTGACATCACCGAGCCTTCTCAGGAAGAGACAATAAATATCCTGAATCAGCTGAAAGGGAATTATGAAGCATTCCACGGCGTTTCATATCTTCCGGAAGCTATCGAATTTGCTGTCGCAGGGAGTGCAAGACATATTTCTGACCGTTTCCTACCCGACAAGGCAATTGACCTGATTGATGAAGCCGGCGCTTTCCGGCAGGCCAATTCTTCTGATGAAAAAGGGAATATAGTGGATAAGATGCTTATAGCAGATATTCTTTCAAAAATGTGTAAGATAGATGCCTTGACTTTAAACGAAGACTCCACATCCCGTCTCGAATCACTCGATGAAAGAATAGGAGCCAAAATTTACGGACAAGATGAGGCAATAAGAAATGTAACCGAAGCAGTCCAGATGAGTAAGGCTGGGCTGACGGATGATAATAAACCGCTTGCCTCACTCCTTTTTGTGGGTCCGACAGGCGTGGGAAAAACTGAGGTTGCAAAAGTGCTTGCGGAAGAGCTTGGAATAGAGCTCGTCCGGTTTGATATGAGCGAATACACGGAGAAACATACTGTGGCAAAACTCATAGGTTCTCCGGCTGGTTATGTAGGATATGACGACGGCGGACTTCTCACTGACGCCATCCGCAAAACACCTGACTGCGTGCTGCTTCTTGATGAGATTGAAAAGGCGCATCCCGACATTTATAACATACTTCTTCAGGTGATGGACTATGCGCGCCTTACGGATAACAAGGGAAATAAAGCTGATTTCAGGAATGTGGTGCTCATAATGACTTCCAATGCCGGTGCCCAGTATGCAGCTCAGGCAAACGTTGGTTTTGCAAGCAATGTCTCAGCTGGCTCAGCAATGCTGACACAGGTAAAAAAGACATTCAAACCGGAATTCCTGAACCGTCTTTCTTCAATTGTGGTCTTCAACGATATGGACCGGACGATGGCTACACTTATTCTTGATAAGAAACTCCGCCTCCTCGAAAATCGTCTCAAAGAAAAGAATGTGGAACTCAATCTTTCGGATGAAGCGCGTGCCTATCTCCTCGACAATGGTTTCTCACGTGAATATGGAGCACGCGAACTTGACCGCAAGATAAATTCCTCTTTGAAACCTCTCCTTATGCGGGAAATTCTTTTCGGGAAATTTGCCGGCAAGGCCTACGGTGTATTCGCCATTGCCGCATCCAAGTTCAAGGGTTATGGGGCCGGTGCGTGGAAACACCCCGCCGTTCCATTTCCCTTTATAGGGGAATCCTTTTTCTATCAGTATATGCCTCGGATACTGGAGCACGCATCCGAATGTCTCCATATCGGAGAATTTCTGCAGTTTGTTCTTTCCCATGGAAGAAGATGAAGGTGTCGGGTTATGTTTATCTGTTGAGGCCAAGTTTCTTTGTAGCCACGCTGTAGGAGCCG
>JAIDPA010000104.1 GCA_029062985.1 Muribaculaceae bacterium | reverse complement strand
CCCTAATGCCTAACGCCTAATGCCTAATGCCTAATGCCTAACGCCTAATCCGCCTATATGAAAAAAATTTGCAAATCAATCAAACCATTTCCCCGCTCAAACGTTATAAAGACAAAACCAACCGAAAAACAATCCTGCAAGCCCCAGACACTACAGGAATGAAACGAAAAATACTATAAACTATATTGGTAGTCGTTTTGGTTTAGCTCTCAGAAGTTTAACGGTTAGTATTTAACAAATGTTAAAATCCTAAATTTAATCCTAAATTACTTGCAAATGAGAAAAATCTGTCTTAACTTTGCAGCACCTTTCCGGGGTCACCCCTAAAAGGCATACGAAAAGAGGCTCCTGCCTCATAAAGCTTAACTATCAAATTAAAATAACCCCATAGATACCAACCAGCAATTACTCACTGTCCTACACCTAAAGACACAGTACTAATTTGCCAGTTGTAACTCCCCAAGCCAAACTCATTGTGCCTCGTGCCTTGCGTTTGCTTGAAAAAACAATACGGCTAAAAGATAACCCATGAAACAGACTGTGATTCATAACGTATCCCAATAGCCTTATTAAAAAAAGCCCGTAAGGGAATTAGCTCCGAGAAGGTTCTTCTCCGAACTCCCCGCTATGCGTCAGCACTGGGGAGGGAAGTTGTCCCAACTTCCCCACGCGGCGACAAAACCCGAGCAAAAGGTAATCTCCCCTACAGAGCAAAACCTAAAGCCTAAGGCCTAATGCCTAAAGCCTAAAAAAGTAAACAATTAACTAACAAATATTTCTAACCTACTAAATTCATTTTTCACATGAAAAAGATTTATGGATTTGCATTCGCATCAGCTATCATGATGCTCGCAAGCTGCTCCAACGACAACGAGCCAGCCGTAACTCCTAACCCAACTCCCGCTCCTGACGGTCCCGGTAGCTATGTAGCTATCAACATCTGCAACCCTGCCGGCACTCGTGCTGACGAATATGAAATTGGTACTACTGATGAAAACAATGTAAAGTCAGGTACTTTCTACATCATCGATAAAACCAATAAAGTTGCATTTGTGCAAGAGTTGGATATAACTGCACCTTGGCAAGGTCCCGCTGATCTTGGCAACACAGTAGAAAAAATTGGTGGCGCTACAATGCTCATTCCTGACGCACTCTGGTCATCCGATGATTTCGAAGATAATAAAGACGTAACTGCTGGACAGGTTCCTACTGGTCTTAGCGTACTGGTTGTACTAAATGATGTGGCAAGCGTTCAGAATGGTAATAACACATACAGAAAGAATGTTACATTCCCCGTAGGCACTGAGCTTTCTGAGATCTTAGCTGCAGTAACACCTGCAACAGAAGCTGCCGGTCAATTCGATGAGGCTGAGAAGAATAATTTCCTCATGACTAACTCAACTTATATTCAGTCAACAAGCACCTCTACAGAGGGTGTTACTTCTACAGTCAACAATGTAATTCAGGCTGAACCAATTCTCACTAAATATTTGGTAAACAATAAAAATGAGGCAGTTAATAACCCTCTCAATATCTTTGTTGAGCGTTCAGTTGCTCGTCTCGATTATTCTAAGAATGTGCCTGCAGGTCAAGAGTGGCTCTCAAATAATAAGATCCATCTTGAGAATGTAGCAGATGAAATGACTATTACTCCTTCAATCGTAGGTGTATATGTTCACAATGACCCTGAAAACTCAGCTCTTTTCAAGGCTCTTGATACTACAAATCTTCCTTCAGGCTGGGATGTAACTGAAATCTACAATGAAGCTAATCATCGTAGCTATTGGGCAACTATGCTATCAGGTATTGTTCAGAACACCTACAAATATCAGGATGTTATTGACGGAAATATTGGTGCTGGATTTAGCGAAACTGCTACTACAAAACAGTATATCCACGAAAATACTTCAGAAGATCAGTCTACTATTCTCGTAGTAGCTAAGCTCGACTTTGAAGACGCAGCTGGTGACCTTGCAAGCATCTACGGTCAGTTCACTACTGAAACAGGCGCTATCAACATCGTGGCTAATACTCTCCGTTCTCTCGGTTATCGTATTCGTACTACTAACAAGGATACTGACTCTAAAGTCACTTCTACTGAGATTGAAACAATTAATCCTGTTGTTGGTGAAGGTGATGATGCAGTTAAGCAGCTTGATTGGAGTGGTAACATTTATGATCCCTCAGTAAACAACAAAGTAGAAAGCACAGGTAACCGTACTTATCTCAAGATTAACTTTACTCCGGTAAATGAAACTACTAAAGTTGTAGAACTTGTAAAGATCAACGGAACTGCTTATACTCCGGTTTCTGTGGAAGAACTCAATGCAGAACTTGCTAAAATTCCTATCAGCCTTTGGAAAGATGGCTATTGCTACTACTATGTTGATATCGAACATGCAAATAGCAATGCAGAAAAAACTACAGCTGTTGTTCGTAACCACCTCTACAACGTAGTATTCCAAGGCATCAGCGGTCTCGGTACTCCTATCTTTGATCCTTCTAAGGATATCGATCCTGTTCCTCCGATGTACGATGAAGGCGAAAACGTTTACTTGAAAGCAGCTATCAACGTTCTCCAGTGGCGTGTTGCTTCTCAGAATGTAGTTCTCGGTGGTAAGAAGTAATCCAACTCCGAAAAACGGAACTCTCAATTCTATCGCATAAAACCCGATAGCTGAATATTACAGCGGGGAACGCGGATCCCGCATTCCCCGCTGATTTTTTATCCCCTAAACAATCGGTCGCTCGGCGTGAAACCCGGCTTCCGAACCAAGAAGCCCTCAAAATCTTAATCCCTTCCAATGAAGCCTTTTCGATTTCTAAGCTTCCCTTCTATAACTAATCAGAAACATTAATTTGCTTAACAGACTTTTCATCTAATGAAGCCTCGATCCATACATAATTTGCTCCTCGCAGCGCTCGCTTTCGCAGGTTTGTCTCTGATGTCAGCCTGCAGCGACGACAAAACTACTACCCCGGAACCGGATAACTCCCCTACTTTCCTTTCATTCACCGTTTCCCTCGATAAGTCTGACCTCTCTACTCGTGGCGACAACTGGAGTGATATTGATAACCCGGAAGACGGTTATGCTTTCGACAATATCGTCGATCAGATGACTTTCCGCCCTGTTATCTATAAGGTGAAAGGTGACGGCTCTATTGACGAGTCCTGTAAATTTGTGGAAGTGGTGCCCCTGACACTCCTTGACCCGGATGAATATCCCAACTCCGACAAACTGAACTTCGCGTTCACAGGTATGCTCCCGGGAAATAATGAGGCTGCTACATATACAGCTCTGCATGGAAAAACCGACAGATACCGCCTGATGATCTTCACCAACGGATATACTCCGGTTGAAGGAAGCATTGATGATGCTTTGACTTTCTCGCAAATCGGCAACCAAAAGGCAGGTTTTTCTGCCGTTCCGATGTGGGGAACAAAGGAATTCACATTTGAAGCCCTCAAGCAAGGCGAAGCCCTCAATATCGGAGAAATTCCACTCCTACGCGCTATGGCGATGGTTCGCGTCAAGCTCGCTCCCGAAGGTGAATATGATGAATCTATCGGCGCCCCCAGAGATAACGTAAGTCTGATCAGCCTTTCAGTCAACAAATATAATCAGACAGGCAACTTCGTTCCTCAGCTCTGGAAAGAACTGACTGAGACAGCACAATCATCTCATAAGTTTATCAAAACTAAAAATCCGAATTCCTCCTTAGTTTCTACGCCTTACACCATCAAATGGGCAATGGACGATACCGATGAGTCGAAAAGGATGGTAACAGATGCCGACGGTGCCGAAGTCTACTATAACTTCCGTAAAACCAGCGATTACGCTGGAATAAACCGCGAGAATATCTACTTCTATCTCCCCGAGATAAATAATGATAAAGACTCTCCCGTGAAGCTCACAATCGGTTATGAAGTGAACGGCTACTACAAGGAAAGCGAACTCGATTTCCGACCCCTCACCCAGACCGGCGCTCCGACAGAATCAATAGACTACGGACAACCCACGGCAGCCACCAACTACCTCTGGAACATAGTCCGCAATCACATCTACGAATTCACAATCACCGGTGTGCAGGACTCCAAAATCACAGTCCAAGCCCGCGTAAACGACTGGAAATACCATAAAGGCGAACCCCAGCCACTCGAGTAGATTAGGCGATAGGCTGTAGGCTCAAGGCTCAAGGCTCAAGGTAAAAGGCCCGAGGCTCAAGGCTCAAGGCTCGAGAAAAGCCCGGGGAGGGAAGTTGTCCCCAACTTCCCACACGCGTCCGCAATGTCCCGGGGAGGGAAGTTGTCCCCAACTTCCCACACGCGTCCGCAAAAAGGTAATC
>JAIDPA010000103.1 GCA_029062985.1 Muribaculaceae bacterium | reverse complement strand
AGCGTACCGCGAGTTCGAATCTCGCTCACTCCGCTAAAATAATCCAATCAACTGAAATCCCGCAAGCAGAATTGCCTGCGGGATTTTTCGCTATAAATTCTACATTATTATGAATGAGCGTATCAAAAGTCTGATTCCGAAAATTCAGGAATATATGAAGACCAAGCCAATTATACGGGCTTGGCTCTTCGGCTCATACTCCCGCGGCGAGGAAACCCCGGAGAGCGACATCGATATCCTCGTGGATTATGATCGCACTCACGGGAATTTTTCTTTATTTACTATGGGAGGAATGCTGATGGAACTTTCTGAATTATTGGGGAATCAAGTTGATTTAGTAGACAATCGCGGACTAATGCAATTCACGAGGGAAAGCGTTGACCATGATAAAATCCTGATTTATGAGAGAAAAAATTAGAGATAAAGGCCGGCTTCAACACATGCTTGAAATGGCGCATGCCCTCAGAGATGAGAAATCCAATCATTCCTATGAAGAAATTCTTAAAGATCGGATTTTATTCTATGGACTTACTAAGATGACTGAAATAATAGGTGAGGCAGCCTACAAGCTAACTCATGAATTCGTAGATTCTCATCCCGAACTACCATGGGGAAAAATTATCAGCATGCGGCATATTCTTGTGCATGGATATTTCAAAATAAGTCCGGAGGATTTATGGAATACTATACAGTATGACATCCCGCCAATGATTCCCATTCTTGAAAAATACCTCGACGAATTTGAGAATTAATCTATATGATTGTAAGAAAGCGCCTCCACGTATGACTATTTTTGCGCATCGGTTATTGAGTTGTGTTTGGCGACAGCAAAATAACCGAAAGGGTCGAATCCTGCAAACGGAACCGACCCTAATTTTATAGACCTTCAAAAATTTTTACCAGACAGCAATATAAAATAATAAAAGCCGGGGACTATCAAGAATCCCCGACCTTTATAGGTGGTGTTAATATTTAACCCTGTTAGTTGTAATTTCGATGAAAGCGGGATAATGAGGTTATTCATTCACTGCCGCTGCAAGCTGCTGTAAGACGGTGCTGCTCGCGCTCTACATCAATATTCCAGTCAGGATATTCCTCACTGAGGTATACGATATCGGCTGCCGGCACCAGACGATGAAATTCATCGAGTATCGCACGGTTTGCTTTAGATTCTTTATAGTCGGGATGGCCTGATATTACCAATATTTTGCTCACAACTATCTGTTTTTATAATTTTTCAATAAGATTTGTATCTTATGCTATCAATACAAGCTTTCCGTGGGCGTTAAAACGATATTTGTGAGATACGAGGGTAGCGTCATTGCTGACTTCATACACACAATCTTCAGGATTAACTATTAGACCCGCATTAGCTATGGCAATGCGTACTGCCTCCTCAATAGAGGTATAACCGGTATTTGTAGATTGGTAAAGACGGGAATTTTCCGGACCCCAAATTGTAACAGAAACCGAATCCTGCGGTTTCAATGTATCGAATGTCTCCATAATATTTTATATTTAATTCTATGTTATAAACGTCTATGGAGTGGTAAAAGTTTGATATAACACTACATCAGGAATACCTCAGGCAGCTAAAGAGCATGAAAGTCATAACTCTCAGCCGTAGAAACCAAATGTAATTAAATACTGATTTTTCAGAAAAGTATGGATTGCTTTGAGGACGATTTGCCAATCTAATTTATTTTTTACTAATTTCATTTAGCTTATCAAGGATTGACCTAATGACTTGATTCGGATTTTCAAACCATTCAATTGTCCATATCCTCTTGATAGTCCATCCAAGCGAAGCTAAAACATCGGGCACCGTCACTTCCCTATCTCTCACTGTCGGCAAAGAATTATATTCCTTCCCGTCAAGTATCAGCCCGAGACAATATTTTTCCGGGTCATTGGCATCAACTATCGCAAGATCAACCTTAAATGCACTCCTGCCGATTTTTGTATGCACCTCATACCCTTTCTCACGTAAGGCTGATGCTATCTCCAGCACTATCTTGTCATCTGTCTCATCCTCGCGTTTCTTTCTCGGTATGGACGACTCAATTGCAAATGCAAGAAAATCTCTTAGCGAAGCTGCCCCTTTTGAGAGCTTTATGCCATCGGGGAAATGCGATGGAAGAAGCGAACTATAGACAAGCATTTCCTCCCTTGCCCGGGATACTGCCACATTCAGGCGGCGTTCGCCTCCCAACTTATTGATGGGTCCGAAATTTAATGAGACATTTCCCTCCTCGTCCGGACCATATCCAATTGAGAAGATAATGATGTCTCTCTCATCTCCCTGCACATTTTCCAGATTCTTTATAAAAAGAGGTTCAGGAGAATCTTCCATAGTCTGAAGTAATTCAGGATTGTCCTGAAGCCGGGCATACAGAATATCTTCTATAAGATCACTTTGCACCTTAGAAAACGCCACAACTCCTATTGAGGGTCCGGATTCTGCATCTGACAGAATGCTAATAACTTTATCAACGACTGCCTCCGCCTCTATTACGTTAGTGCGTGTCCTGCCAATATCATACACTCCTCCCGGATTTATGAATGAAACTTTACGCTCCGTATCATTCCAGGAAGGGAAAGTCAGCAGCCGCCCCTCGTAGAAATGTTTGTTTGAGAATGAAATCAGGCTCTCATGACGCGAACGGTAATGACGCGACAAATAAAGCGACGGCATTCCGACGGCTATACAATCTTCCAGAATTGAATCAGCATCCTCACTTTCCTCCACTTCCTCGCCACGCCCGTTCTGAGAAGTAAAGAAGCGTGTCGGAGGTAATTGCATCGGGTCGCCGACTACGATTAAATCTTTTCCACGGGCTATCACACCCACCGCATCAGGAGCACTCATCTGGGACGCCTCATCGAATATTATCAAATCAAACATTTTAGGCTGCATCTTCAGATATTGAGCCACGCTCAGCGGCGACATCAGCATACAAGGAAATATCTTCTGAAGCACAAGGGCAGAATCATTTACAACTTTCCGCAACGGCACACCCCTCCCTTTATTCAGCATCCTTCTCATCAGGAGTGAATGCTGACGGCTTTCGACAGGCTTAAGGGTAGTTTCCCTTATACGAGTCTCCATCTTCAGTAAAAGCATCTCCCTGCGAAGTTTCTGAAATTCGGCAATATAATGCCGATATTTCTCTATGGTCTTTTCCTGAAGAGTTCCGGTGAATCTGCGCAAGGCGGCATCATTATCTATCCAGTTTTCTGAAAACGTCTTATAATATCCAAGTTTTATAGCGTTTGCCGTTTCATCTCCCGAATGGCCGTCCATATAGAAATTATAGGCGGCAGGAAATTCAAGACTGCTGATTTCCTTTGATTTCTCCGTGAAATGATACCACTTCCTCAGCCCGGAGATATTATCATCCCATTTGCTGAGATATGTTTCCAAAGTGTCAATATCGGCATCCTCCAGTTTTTCCATCCCTATCAATCCACGAAGCTTTGACCAAGCTTCATCCTTATGGAGCAGTTCCTCTGCTGTTTTATGAAAAAACCATCTGTTTATCCAAGAAGCGGCTTTCTTTCTTGCCTTCAGGATTTTTTCCCGGAGCTGAGGAAGAATTTCAACAATTCCATTTTGATTATCAGCTGTGTTTTCTAATGGTTCAAGTCCTAAAAGCTCTGATTCAGAAGGATGAAGACCAATGACTTCGGCAATCACGTCGAGAGTGGAAAACTCTTCTGCCAAGTGTTCAATATCAGCAGGACTCAGGTGCTTAATTTCATCAAACTTAAGACTCAAGTCAGAATAATCCTTTTCAAGCGAACAGGCAATGCTCTGATAGAGAGAAAAACCGTCTTCACGCATTTTATGCAGTCTGGCAGTCACTTCATTGAGTTTGTTCCTTTCCTTTTTTAGCACCTTTGCCACTTTCTCATATTCTTCCGGGAAAGGACGAGGTTTGCTTATGCCCAGATTCCTAATACGCGAAGACTGAAGCTGAGCAAAGAAAGAACCCTTATCTATTTTATTACTATGAATCTCCAGGCAATAGGGAGCCAAGCCAAGAGCATTAAGCCTTGCCCGCACCACTTCAAGAGCCGCTCTCTTTTCAGCGACAAACAATACCTTTCTCCCATTATAGATGGCATCAGCAATCATATTGGTGATAGTCTGTGATTTACCGGTGCCCGGAGGTCCGTGAAGCACGAAAGAACGGCCTGCATGACTCTCCGCTACAGCCAACAGCTGACTCGAATCATAATCCACCGGCAGCATGAGATCAAGAGGTGTCCCTTTCTCAAGATCCGCTACATTATCCGCAGAAGCGGATAAGGAAGATTCGTAATGATTTTCTATCAGTCCTTTCAGGACAGGATGACTGTCGATTATATCAGGATTGGTGTGAATGTCATTCCACATCAGGAATTTCTTGAATGAGAATAATCCAAGAAAAGCATCTTCCGTGACCTCCCATTGCCTGCCTTCAGGTTGACGTTCATTTATCTCATCTACAAAAGCTGAAAATTCTTCCAATACCTTTTTCCAGTCAGGCATCCCATCCTTATCCTCCTGTATGGATTCCAGATCATGAAAATCAGAGCCAAACATCTGGCGTAACATTTCCATAAGAGTGACGTTGAGCATACCCTCCTCTTCACGCAGATTTATATCATAAGAGGAAGCACGTCGTCGTGAGATACTGACCGGTATAAAGACAAGAGGAGCCGTTCTTTTACGAGAATCACCGACATCATACCATTTAAGGCAACCGACCGCAACGAAAAGAGTATTGGTGCCATTTTCTTCAAGCACCGTGCGGGAGGTGCGGTAGATATATTTAAGCTGGTCGACATTTTCCTTCCCGGGAATACCGATAACGTCTGCCAGGGTATTTTGCTTGATTCTTGTTATAACCTCTTCTATACCGTCGGCTTCTATCGGAAGGATATTTCTTCCGGTGCGCAGATTCAGCATATTGTTGCGTAAGGTCAGATCAAGAAGTTTCCTTTCCCACCCCAGGCGTCTTGATTTCTCTGATTCCTCTTCCCGACATCCTACAATCTCATAATCGTCAGATACCGCCTCATCGGAAGCGGCGCCGCACTCTATCGGAAGTGGTTGCCAGCCTGCTTTTCGAGCCTCCCTTAAATTGACTGTAAATATCGGTTGTGTAGTTTGCAGAAGTTCTTCCGCTTCATTTTCCGCCTCATCAAAAGTATTACCCCTCAGAATTCCCAACGAATCCACTGCAACTATTGAAGGATCATCGCTCCACATATTTTTTTGAATAGCTGAGGGTTTCCCACCATCCGCAGTCACAGTCTTAAGGCATACGCCCACTAATACTGTCGTAGGATAAAACATCAATATAGTGTTTATCCCCATTCTCTCGAGACATGAGCATAATAGCACAGCGGTATCCAGAGGCGTACCGCGTCTGAAACGGCTGACCATATCCGGTGTCTGAACCAGCATAGGAGACCTCGGGAAATCCTGCGGCAACTTACTGAAGCGGATGTTCATTCCTTTCAGCAGATTCCACAATGCAATTGATCGAGTTATTATCTCCTCTTCATTTTGATCAACTTTTTCAATCTGTTCTGAAACCTCTTTTTGAGAAGGGATGATAAACGAAGCTATCGACTGCAAAAGACTCTTTTCCGTCGGATTCCAATAATTCCAAGCCTGTAAAGTCACAGGAAATCTGAAAGTTTCCGTTGGGTTGCCCGGAAGTGAAAATGAAAGCTTGAATTCAGACGAAATCGGATCTGTGAGCGATTGTAATTTTTTTTCATTGGGCTGAAAACCGTTGAGGCTTACCAATTTCTTCTCACCGGGAAGAAAATCTCCATGAATATGTATTTCTTGAAAATACGAACCGGACGCTGTTATCTCAAGATTTAGCAATGGATTTTGAGCGGAAAGCATACCCTCCCTTATGAAGGAGATTGAATTTACCAATTCTACATAACTTAAAGTAGGGTTATAATCCAAAAGGAACTTATTTGTCGCGAACAGCTCTATTTGATGCATATATGGGATCTTTATGAGGAATAGCAATGAGTGGAAGCATACAGTCGCCAAATCAAGAAGACAATAATTATCAGAAAAGCAGCTATTTCCTTATTTATCTTTTCTTTTTTTCCGCACACAAAGTTATAATTAAATTTTCAATTTTCAAAATATTTTTATGCATCCACTATTTTCTTTCCCTAAATCAAAACAATGAGGCTGTTTATGCTTCGTCGTTTTGAACATATCCCGACAATATATTCGCCACTGTCTGCTGAACATTCTTTGATGCCACTTCTTTTTTCAAAGCCTCCTTTAAATCAATATTCCCTCTCACTATAGGCACGACATCCCTGAATCCTTCTTCAAGCAACATTGTGACTGCCTCACTTTCTACACTCCCACAGATTGCAATTACAGGCACTCCCGATTTATGGGCATGAGTCATCACTCCGAAAGGTGTCTTTCCCATAATTGTCTGCATATCCATGCGTCCTTCTCCCGTTATGACCAAATCAGCATCTGACAGCTTTGAATCAAAATCCACTGCCTCAAGCACCATCTCTATCCCTTTTTCCATCCTGGCATTAAGAAACGAGAGGAAGGCAAAACCCATTCCTCCGGCTGCCCCTGCCCCTTTAATATCAGAAAAGTCCTTCCCATTTTCTTTTACTACGACCTTAGCAAACGACTCCAAAGACTTATCCAGAAGGGTTGCCATCTCTTCATCAGCACCTTTCTGCATGGAAAATACCATACTCGCTCCTCGCGGACCGGTCAGCGGATTGTCTACATCGGAGGCTACAACAAATTCGGCATCTTTCAGCTGAGGAAGCATTCCGGAGGAATCTATTTTTACAATTCCACTTAACTCCCCACCTCCTCTTCTGCCTACGTCCTTTCCTTCAGCATCGGTAAATCTGAAACCCAGAGCGCACAACATCCCTACCCCTGCATCGTTTGTTGCGCTGCCTCCTATTCCGATTAGAATTTTTTTACACCCTCTCTTCAAAGCATCCCGTATGAGCTCGCCCGTACCGAAAGAAGTAGTAATCAAGGGATTTCTATCTTCTTCTGCCACGAGAGGCAAACCACTGGCAGCAGCCATTTCAATGACTGCCGTCTCCCCACAAACTCCATACATAGCTTCCACAGGTTTACCAATTGGGTCAGTGACCACAACACTAATCAACTCTCCTCCCAGGGCAGAGACAACAGACTCCACAGTGCCTTCTCCGCCATCAGCGACCGGCACAATTTCGCAAACTGCCTCGGGCATTACAGTTGCAATGCCTCTTGATGCGGCTTCTCCTACCTGACGGCTCGTCAAAGAACCCTTGAAGGAATCAGATGCAATTATTATTTTTCCCAACTTCTGTTTTATCATCAGAAGATAACTCCATTACCAGGAACATGCGCTCCAATCACAGTCAGGGAATTTGCCACCGCGTAATCCAATATCTTTAACCTCGATCGTATCGCTTCCTCTCTGTCGGCGTCAAAATTAGCACATATTGAAGGATTGATACCTGACGGAGTTTCGCCTCCTTCGCGAGCAAATACACTTCCTACAGGATTTGAAGTCCACTCACTCTGTGCCATCCCCACAATATAATTTAAAGCTATAAAACCAATCAACAATATCGTTTTCATATTGATCTGTTTGAAGTCTATTTAAAACTTATACTTATTGGATAAACCTTGAGATTTAATGTAATTTATTTCCTCCAATCCCCGAAGCTTAATAAATTTTTATGTACAAATTTCTGACTTTCTCAAATGAGATAATTCAGATAATTATCAGGTGTGATGATATTTGTTTCGGAGGGATGATAAGTCTCTATAAAAGAAGTCGGGATCTTAATATTACCCTTATTCGGATTCCATTTCATTTCAAAAACTGATATTCTCCCATCCGTTTCCTCTATGAGATCTATTTCCTGTTGGGAAGTAGTACGCCAAAAATAATAATTGACAAACCTCCCTGAATATGAATTATATTTCATCCGCTCTGCAATAAAAAAGTTTTCCCATAAAGCCCCAATGTCATTACGTAATTCCAAAGGTGCATAATTTTGAATTATCGCATTTCGAATACCTGTATCATAAAAATATATCTTCTTAGTTTTCTTCAATTCATTCCGCATGTTGCGGCTAAATCCCGAGAGGGTGAACACAACAAAACATTTCTCAAGAAGATCAATATATTTTTCCACAGTCTTTGGATCACTTCCAACAGTCTTAGCTACCTCATTATAACTTACCTCACTCCCCAATTGAAGGGCAAGAGCAATTAAGATTTTCTTTAGGACGACCGGTTTCCTAACGTTTTCCAGGTCTAAAATATCCTTATAGAGATAACTATCAGCAAGAGACTTGAGTAGTTCTCTTGCTTGGTTTGAATGAGTTATAATATCCGGATATGAACCAAATATAAGCCTCGAATTCAAAATTTGTCGTGTTGACATCAATCCCATGCTCTCATAAAGCTCTGAAGTGGAGATCGGATACATTATATATTCATATTTCCGTCCTGTCAAGGGTTCATTTATTGTTGATTGCAATTGAAGGGAAGATGAGCCGCTCACTAACAATTGAATATCCTTATGTCGGTCTACTATCATTTTGAGAACGATACCGATATTCTCTACACGCTGTGCCTCATCTATAAACACGATTTTTGATTTACCTATCAAAAGAGTTAAATTTGTTGAATTGATATTCGTCAGCATATTTCTTGTATCAGGGTCATCACAATTTAAAAAAAGAGAGGTCATATCTCTTTGACGAGTTATTCGTTCCAACATAGTGCTTTTACCAACCTGACGTGCCCCTAATACGATAATCGCCTTTCCGCAGAAAAAATGTTTTTCTATCTTAGGTTGTAAGACTCTATCAATATACATAACAATAAAAATATTCACAAATTTAATTATACTATCCGGATAATCCAAAAAACAGGTCAAATTTTTGGATTATAATC
>JAIDPA010000102.1 GCA_029062985.1 Muribaculaceae bacterium | reverse complement strand
CAGCGTCAGATGTGGATAAGAGCCATGATTTTGTGTTGTCAGATTTTTATGCACAGGTGGCAGACAGACGTCCGGTCAGGAATCTTTCCAACAAAATTCTGATAATTGATATAGGTCGTGCTGACCGAGACGAAATTGCCACTTTAATAGAAAGTGTCGGATTATGCGAACCTCTGGCAGTCGGTGTGGATGTCAATTTCGAAGAGCCAAAGGAGGATAATACTCATCTGCTGGAGGCTTTAGGCTCGGTCAGTCAAATTGTGCTTCCTGTCAGTGTGAAGGTCGGGAAGAAAGCTGATGAGTTCGAGATAGATGAACACCCGTTCTTTTACGGGGACTTACCCAATGTCAGATATGGAGCAGTGAATCTGCCGGGTAAATTTGAGGGGGCAACGATAAGGGAATTCAGTGTGTTCTATCCCATGGAGGATGGCAATAGGCAGCAATCTTTCGTAGCGGCATTGGGGGAGATGGTCTCTAAAGAGAAGTATAATGACCTGATGGCAAGGGGTTCAAGACTTGAGACAATTGACTATCCCTCCCGCGAGATACCCGTCACGGATATGGAGACGTTTTATGCAAATCCTGAATGGGCAGAAGGGAAAATCGTGCTTATAGGCGCAGTCAATGAGGCTTCCGATATGCACGGCACTCCTGTGAGGTCATCAATGGCAGGGATTATGATTCATGCTCAGGCATTGTCGACAATTCTGGATGGGTCTTACTACAGCTCGCTCCCTAAATGGTTTGATGAGTTTATAGCGGTTGCCCTTTGCTTTGTCATGATTCTGATGAGTATTGGGCTTACGACAAAGTTTAAAGGAATACTTATAAGATTTGTGCAGGTCATCTTGGTCTACCTTGCAATCAGGATAGGTTATTCTTTATATGTAGACCATCGGGTGATACTTGATTTCTCTCTTACGCTCCTCATGATAGCATTCGGCACATTTGCCATAGATATCTGGAATGGCTTGGACGGTATGCGTCAGGTTGGGGTGAACTGGATTAAGAAAATACGAAAAAAACAATAAAATATTATGGGAAAGAAAATTATAGTTTTGCTACTTTTCCTTATGCCACTGTTTGGCATGAGCGGAGCCTATATAGTGCATGGCGTCGGTGGTGACGTCAAGGTTGAGAGCGGAGGTAAGACCGTCTCGGTCACCAAAGGAATGAAAGTGAATCCCTCTGACGTTATAATTATTCCGGCAGACGGAAAGCTTGAAATATTCAACGAACTTGACGGAAAAGTCTATTCTTCGGTTAAGACCGGTAAACTGTCAGTGATACGTCTTATGCTTGATGCAAAGCAGAAGGCGTCTGACAATGCAAGCGCAGTCAAGGGGCAGCTTAATGTAGGTAAAAGCGGAGGAGGCGGGAGCCCGCGAGTCTACATGGAGAAGGGTATGGTGAAACGAAGTCAGAATGCTTTCGGGGCAGATGCCGAGAATGTTGACATTGACCAAAAGACTTTGGCAAGATATGTGGCGTCGGCAGTATATACCGGAAATCTCGATTCACGCGTTGAGCTTCCCGTAAAGATAGAGAAAGAAAGGAGTGACAGCGTTGGAATCGGCTTCCGTCTTATGAATGAGAGAGATTTCCCTGTCTATTTCAATATTCTGAAGATTACGGGCACAGAAGCTCCGATACTTGAAATTTCGGAACTCGGACAGCCTTCGGGTTGTTATGTAGTGTTGCCGGGACAATCCCTGTCTCGTGAACAATTTGCTGCCCCTTCACCGTTCGCGCGCCACGTCCTCATACTCAGCCATGCCCGCTATGATATGGGAGAAGTGATTGATATAATCGGCGATCTTATGAGCACCGAAGGACTCGGCACTCTACCTGAGGAGAATGCCCCTGTGCAGATGATTACGCTTTAAGGAACTTGTTCTAAAGCTGTATGTGGCGCTTCAAAGTGAAATAAAAACTAAAAAGCGAAAAAAAGCTGTAAAAATGGTAAGCAAGATTATACGGAAATAAGATTTTTTTTATAAATTTGCAAAACCAAACAGATATGAGTCATGAAGGCAGCCGTTCGCTGAGACTCCATGACTTTCCTGCTTAGAAAAGAGAATTTAGACAATTATTACAGATATAAAAACATATCGAGACATGAAAATTGAAAAGATTGTAGGTCGCGAGATTCTTGATTCACGCGGCAACCCGACAGTAGAAGTAGATGTAACCCTCGAAAGCGGCGCATTCGGTCGCGCAGCAGTGCCCTCCGGCGCATCAACCGGTGAAAACGAAGCTCTTGAGCTTCGCGACGGTGACAAGAGCCGTTATCTTGGCAAGGGCGTTCAGAAAGCAGTTGCTAATGTAAACGGTCCTATCGCAAATGCCCTCAAGGGTATGAATGCTCTTGATCAGATTGCAGTAGATGAGGCAATGCTTGCTCTTGACGGCACTCCTACAAAGTCAAACCTCGGCGCTAATGCAATCCTTGGCGTATCTCTCGCAGTAGCTAAGGCAGCAGCTGATTATCTTGGTCTTCCTCTTTATAAATATATTGGCGGCGCAAACAGCTATGTTCTCCCCGTTCCTATGATGAACATCATCAACGGCGGTGCACACTCAGACGCTCCAATCTGTTTCCAGGAATTTATGATTCGTCCGGTAGGCGCTCCTACATTCAAGGAGGCAATCCGCTGGGGTGCTGAGGTATTCCATAATCTTAAGAGCGTCCTCAAAGCTCGCGGTCTTTCAACTGCAGTAGGTGATGAGGGTGGTTTCGCTCCGAAGCTTGATGGCACAGAGGATGCACTCAACGTAATCATGGAAGCTATCAAGAAAGCAGGTTACGAACCCGGTAAGGATATCACTATCGGTCTTGACTGCGCTTCTTCAGAGTTCTATCAGAATGGCGTGTATGATTACACTCACCTGAAGAATGGTGCTGAAAAAGAGGTTAACGGCAAGAAGCTCACAAGCGAAGAGCAGGCTAAATATCTCGAAGAACTCATCACAAAATATCCTATCGATTCTATCGAGGATGGTATGGATGAGAATGACTGGGAAGGCTGGAGAACTCTTACCAAACTCATCGGCGATCGTTGCCAGCTTGTAGGTGATGACTTGTTCGTTACTAACGTTAAGTATCTTGAAAGAGGTATTGCTGAAGGTTGCGGCAACTCAATCCTCGTTAAGGTTAACCAGATCGGTTCTCTTACCGAAACTCTGCGCGCAGTAGAAATGGCTCAGCGTAATAACTACACTGCTGTTATTTCTCACCGTTCAGGTGAAACTGAAGATTCTACCATCGCTGATATCGCTGTTGCAACTAACGCAGGTCAGATCAAGACCGGTTCAGCAAGCCGTTCAGACCGTATGGCAAAATACAACCAGCTTCTCCGTATCGAAGAGGAACTTGGCAAGGATGCTCAGTATGGCTACAAGAAAATCGCTAAGAAATATTAATACATATTTCTTATTTCATACAGAAAAGCCCGGAGGAATTTTCCTTCGGGCTTTTTTCTTAATTGAAAATTGAATGTTGAAAATTGTGATAGCTTTTATGATTTCAGAATTTCAAAACCAGGGAGCGGAGAGATTTTAACTTTTTAGCTATTTTAAAAGAATTTAGGCTTTTGCCGGAGCAGGGTCTTTGTCTTTTTTGCCTGTAATTGCTACATAGGCGGCTGCAAAAAGTCCGTTAGCTATAATCATCATAGCCTGAAAACTCCATACGACAACACTGAATGCCGTTCCTTCCGCACTGGTGAGTCCGAACAGAGTCAAAGCGAACATTACTGCCAGGTTCCATGGACCAAGTCCACCATTCGAGGGAACACCAATTGAAACAGAACCGAAAACAAACACTACCAAGCCCGGAATTAGACCGTAAACCGTGTGAGGGTCCGTGATAAGCGAGCGGGTAAAGGGGAAGGCGAAGAAACAGAGATAGGTCTGAAGATAATAGCAAGTCCAGATGGCAAAGGTCAGGATAATGTAGAGCCACCACTGTTTCATTGTGAAAATCACTTTAAATCCTTCCCAGATACGGTCAAGATTCTGATTAAGTTTTTTCACCCAGCTGATTGTTTTGAAAAAATGGCATATTATCCAGAAAGCTGCCACAATAATGCCTAAACCAATCCAGAGGAAAGGATCATCTGTGATATGTTCCACATCTCTGCCTATAGCATATTTATGAAGGAAATCCATAAGAAACGGATGGGCAACAATTAATGCGAGGGCGAGGAGTGCGAGCACCATAACGAGATCGGAACCACGGTCGCCGATATCTGTTCCTATTACTGTTGAGAGTGGGGCTTTCTGCCTGCGGCTGACAAAAACGCAACGCCATGCCTCACCTAATTCGGGGAAAAGGAGATTTAAAGCGTAAGCGCCCCATATAGTGACCCATTCCTCAACTCTGGGCATCCTTTTCACTCCGGCTGCCCTAAGCTGAAAACCCCAACGCACACCACGAATCATGTGGGAGAGCATTGTCAGGAGCATCATTGCTGCAATCCACCAGAAATTAACTCCTTCATGGATGATTTTTACCACCTCATGATAGTTTACTTTGTGGAAAAGCCATAGAATGAGACTCACCGATATTGCTAAAGGAACGAGGTAGCGCAAGCCGGTGCCCAGATATTTTTTTAAGGCATCTTTCGAAATCTCATGTTTATTATCATCTCCTTTATTATTTTTATTGTCTCCCTGAATGATCTGTTCAGTGGATGCAGTTGCAGGAGATATGGAAGTGTCAGACGGGTTGTTCATAATTATATAGCGAATAAAGATTATGTAGAGATTAAAGTGGAAAAAATTATGGTTGCCTCTTGTCTGAAGCATCATTAATTAAGAATAACATCGGAAGATTGCTATTCTCAGTTATAACAATTATGAATAAGGAAAGTCGCAAAATACGTGAAAAATTCAACTTTCAAAAGCAAAAGCTGACTACTTTGTAGTATTCGGGTCTTCCCAGTCATCATCCTTAATATTTTTCTCAGGAATGATCAGTATATTTAGAAATGACATAAATCAATATTTTTGAAAGAGGTTAGACAAAATCGTGTTATCCGTCAGAGTGCAAAAATAGGAAATAAAATCAAAGGTACAAAAGGATGGTTAGTCGAAATGGCAGAAATATTGGCAATAAAGGTGGATGGAAAAGTAAAAGGGAGTAATGAAGACAAGAGTATTTTATTTTTAACAAGGTAAGGTTGTGGAATTGGAATAAAATGGTTAATTTCGCAACATAAACTGCACTCAAGAATATCCTGCCGACAGACAGGAACAATAAGGGAGTGTTACAGACAGGAAACAACTAACCAGAAAAATAGCAGAAATGAGATTTCCAGTATTAACACCACAGGAAGCCGCCGAATTTTTCCACAATGGCGACAATGTGGGACTGTCGGGTTTTACAGCGCCCGGTGCCCCTAAGGTTATTCCCGGAGCGATAGCAGAGAAGGCAGAACGCTTACATGCAGAAGGGAAGCCCTTCAAAATCAATATTTTCTCAGGTGCCTCCACCTCAGATAAATGTGACGGAGTTCTTGCCCGAGCCAATGCAATAGGCATCCGCACTCCATATCAGAATTTACCTGATTTGCGCAAACGCATCAATGCACATGACTGTCACTATTTTGACCTTCATCTTTCAGAGCTTGCACAGAAGTTCCGATATGGCTTTTATGGCGATCTTGATATAGCTGTCATTGAGGTGAGCGACATTAAGGATGACGGAACTGCAGTGGTTGGTTTCGGAGTGGGAAATGTGCCGACCTATGCTAAATATGCAAAAAAAATTATTCTCGAGCTTAATCAGAAGATAGAAGGAAAACTGTATGGGCTTCATGATATCTATCTGCCGCTTGATCCTCCTAATAGAGATGTGATTCCAATTTTCAAGCCAAGCGACCATGTGGGATCTCCGGTTCTGAAACTCGATCCGGAAAAGATCGTAGGGGTTGTAATGAGCGACTCATACGAAGGAGTAAAGGCTTTCACATCTCCGGATGAGACTACTAATAAGATCGGAGCCAACGTGTGCGAATTCCTTATCAATGAGATGCACGCAGGGAGAATCCCATCTTCATTCCTTCCGATTCAGAGTGGTGTGGGAAATGTGGCTAACGCAGTTCTTTATGGTCTTGCCGACGCTAAGGAGATACCGGACTTCGAGATGTACACCGAGGTGATTCAGGATGCTGTAATCGACCTCATGAAGAGCGGCAGAATTAAATATGGTAGCACCAGTTCATTGACTGTCTCCAACGAGGTGGAACAGGAGATAATTGACAACATTGATTTCTTTAAAGAGAAAGTCGTGATTCGTCCGGTTGAGATTTCAAATAATCCGGAGGTTATTCGCCGTCTTGGTGTAATCGCGATGAACACAGCTCTTGAGGTTGACATTTTCGGAAATGTCAACTCTACCCATGTGACCGGAACAAAGATGATGAACGGTATTGGAGGTTCAGGTGATTTTGCCCGTAATGCATACGTCTCTATTTTCTCTTGTCCCTCAATAACTAAGGAAGGTAAGATTTCCAATATTGTTCCTATGGTTTCTCACATGGATCACTCTGAGCACTCAGTCGATGTAATTGTGACAGACCAGGGTATTGCTGATCTCAGAGGGAAGGATCCTGTTCAACGCGCAAATGAAATCATCGACCATTGTGCGCATCCTATGTATAGGGAACTTCTACGAGATTACCTGAAGCTCGGTGGTCCGACAGGAGGACAGACTCCACACACTCTCGGAGCAGCTCTGTCATTCCACACAGCATTCCTCGCCGGCGGCGATATGCGTGGAGCCGATTTCAGCAAATTCTGAAAAAATCCAATCCGGATTTCTCAAGAGAGAACCGGATTAATCAAGAGAGAATCGGATTAGTCATGATTAATCAGGAATCAACATGATTAATCATGACTAATCGAGAACATTCATGAGAAATCATGATTAATCATGACAAATCGAGATTATTCTCGATTAATCAAATGCAAACGCTCCCTGCATCTCTGATGCAGGGAGCGTTTGCATTTGATTTTGAGCTCATTGAATTATGATTTTTTCTCTCTTTTCCCCTGTCTCTCTTATGTAGAGACCGGATCGGGAGGGAGCTGAGGGTAATCTGACTCCGTTAAGGTCGTAGAATACCGGTTGCAATTCGAGATTAACCTTTTCTATCATCTCAACTCCTGAATTATATAACCAACGGAAATCGCTCCATCCGTCTGCTTGCTTATAACTATCTATAGATTGTGTAGGGATATCAAGCTGAGCATTATCTAAAGTCGGATCACTCCAGACGGTTCCTTCGCAGGAAGGGGGAACCGAAGCGTCACATTTTACAAGCATCAGCCGGTTGCATCCATAGAAAGCTGCCTGCTCTATAGTCTTAACTGATGCCGGAATGGAAACAGAAGCAAGAGAGGAACATTCATAGAACGCACCGCTTTCAATTACCGTTACACTTGATGGAATGGATACGGATGTGAGATTACTGCATCCGCTGAACATCATATATGAAATTGCCTTCAGATTTTTTGAAAGAGAGACGGAGCGGATTGAGCTCCCTGAGAAAGCACCTTGACCGATAGTCTTTATTGTGGAAGGAAGAGTCAGATTTTCTATTCCTGAACCTGCGAAAGCATTAAAATCTATTTTTGTGATGCCTTCTGCGAGAGTGACTGTCTTCAAGGCGGAGCAATCCTCAAAACACATTGATGGAACAGTGGTGGCGGTTGCCGGAAGAGAGACAGAAGTCAGAGCCGTGCAGTCAGCGAAAATAGCTTGCCCCATTTTGCTGACACCTGAAGGAACCGTGACCGATGTCAGTTTCTTGCATCCTCTGAAAGTTCTGAATTCCAATACTAAAGAACTTTTAGGCTTGTAAAAACGAACGTCAGTGATTGCAGTGTTCTGAAAAGCGCCTTCCTCCACTTTTGTCAGAGAGGAAGGGAGTGACAGGGAAGAAAATTTGCATCCGTAGAAAGCTTCCATTCCGATTGTCTTTACCCCATCCGGAACATCAAATTTCTTTCCACTGTAGAAATTCGGACAATTAGAGAAAGCATCCGCACCAATTGTCTTGAGGGTGACCGGAAACCGAATGCTTTTTAATTTGCATTTGCTGAAAGCCGACGACATAATTTCAGTCACCTTATAAGTCTTCCCATCGTCGGTCATGATGTTGTCAAGAATTACAATCTCTTTCGTTTGGGATGACTTGAGGCATTTCATTACAGCTGCCTCTTTGGTGGCAGTGTTGATTTGATATCTGAGAACTCCGTCATCAATTTGCCTGAGTTCTGCGAGAACAGAGAAGGGGAGTGTAATCACTAATGAAATTGTCAGTCGTAAAAATTTATTCATAAGCAGTAAATAAAGTAACTATCAGGACAACCATAAGA
>JAIDPA010000101.1 GCA_029062985.1 Muribaculaceae bacterium | reverse complement strand
GTTTATGAGACCGTTTCCGAGAGGAGTTATTTTTTCGGGCGTCCCTTCGATATTGAAAAGAGAGACTATTTCAGAAAGTTGTTGTTTCATGGAGTGAAATGATGTTGACGTCTGTACGACTTCATTATAAGGTCAGTTGAAAAGAGTTTTGCAAATTTAGTTATAAAAACTCAGAAAAATCAATATAAAGGAAATAAAAAAAGCGGCATCCTCGCTGATGATAGGAAGATGCCGCTAAACTGAGCAGAAATATGGGAATATCTATCAGATAAATCTATAATGCTATCAGATAAGTAATCTATTAGAGGTCGGCAATGAATCCTGAAAGGATACATGCGCCGGTGCTTCTCTCAGTGATGAAGAAATAGAAAGGATGGTCGAATACCATTGTTTTTGTGGGAGCATCTCCCATAATTACTTCTCCATTTGACACTACAGCGACCTCTGCGCCTTTCTCATCTATTGACAGGGAAGCTCCTTGTTCTAAATTGATGCCTCTTTCTACCTCATTTTCAAACATTTTTAGAGGTATAAGACCATTAATCGTATTGAGACCGGCAAAATTCAAAACTTCCTTAAGATTCAATTTATGGTTTATCATGAATTTTGGAAGATTTATTTTTACATTTTCATATACAGCGAGTCCATTCAAATTAGCTATCTCCTGATCAGTTATCACCCTAAAGTTTTCCGTATTAAAGGAGTCTTTGTTGGGGAGAACGAGCGTCATTGAGAAAGCCGTGTTTCCGAAAGGTATGACACATGCCTCATAATTATCAGTTTTTGCATACGTGGAGTGGATTTTTTCGGAATGCATCATGCTGACTGTAGAATTGTTGTTCAACCCGTAGAAAGTCTCTTGTTTTGTATTCTTGGGATTAAAAGCTTCATCAGCCCATTCTCCTTTATAATAAAGAGTATTGAGGATTACTAAAATTGTAGAAGGCTCAATGAAATCATAATATGAATTAATGATTCCGTTAGTTTTATTCTCTATCCATTTATTGATAGTTTCAGCGGCTGCCGGATTGCCAAAATCGATTGAACTGCTGGATGCCCTGAATTTTTCCGACATCACGGAAGTGTAATTACTGTTCAGCTTCCAATCGTTGCTATTCCAAATAGAGTTGCTGATCTCAATTTTCGATTTGCTGTCAACAGTTGGAAGGGAGACGAGGAGGTTGTGGGAAAGTTCATTTAGTGCCTCCAGATCAGAGATTCCAAGATAGTCTGTAATCTGCTTAGCGACAACTTGGTCAGTTCCGTTAGCAAGCATTCCGAGAAGCATTGAAGCTGATAGAGGAGAGACAATTACATTTTTATTCTGTATCTCCTGATTGGAGTTATTGCAATTGATTGCATCAATTGTAAACCTGGTATAGAAGCTTTGAAGTTCTTCGGCAGTAGCCCTTGAAGAAACAGGCAGGTCAATATCCTTACGATTATTGACATCAGGTTCGTTGTCGGAAGAATTACAGCCAGCCAAGAACGCTACGCAGGAAATTGTTGCGAATATTCGCACAATTGAATTCATAAATCCTTTTTTCATAATACGTCAGTTCGTTTTAAAATAGTTCTTTTATAGAATGATATAAGTCGTTTCGCTCGCCAAACTTAAATAAGATATATAATTTAGATGGAGAAAAAATACAAATACTGCATTGAAAGCGTAAAATTTTTTAAAGGAGCAGTAAGCCATGGCTTACTACACGGTAACATAGTGTGACCTGTTTACCAGGTTAACGGGGCAGTCAACCTTAAGTTGAGTCATTAAAACTTAAATGGAGTGTAAAGCGTCTCATAACTTTTTAGGTTTTAGATTTTTTTGCAAAATTACAATCTGAACCCCTCAAAAGTCAATTTTTTTAATTCACAAAACTACACAATCAGTTCACAAAACTTCACACCCCGGATTTTTATTTAGATTTTTTAGTGGGTTAATTTTATTTAATAGGTTGACTGATAAAATATTAATAATAAAAATGATTTAGATTTCCAGCTTTTTTACAGGGAGAGGATAAAATCCTTCCAGTTTTTAAACTCGGACTCCCCGCAGAATCGTTTATAGAGTCGAGTACGCCAGTTTGCAACAGCCTGCGGAGTCACACTGAAGCAAGCCGCACACAATTTCTGAGGGACATTAATCTTAATGAGCATGGCGTCCTGATACTCCTTAGTCTTGAGATTCATCTCATCGAGCGCTTTAATAAAACCGGGATAAGCC
>JAIDPA010000100.1 GCA_029062985.1 Muribaculaceae bacterium | reverse complement strand
AATTACAAAATATTTTGCATATTACAATAAAACTTATAATTATTTTAAAAAATTGCAATCTTGGGCTGGAGGCATTAGGCATTAGGCAGGAGGAGAGACTTATAAATCTTATAAGACTTATAAATCATATAAATCTTATAAATTTTCTTAGGCCTCGAGCCTCAAGCCTAAAGCCTCAGGTCTTGAGCCTCGCGCCTAATGCCTAAAAATAGGATAATCTTTATGTTTTGAATCATAAAATTATTACTTTTGTAATCTCAACTTCATTCCTGACATACATAAAGGTGACGTAATTATGAGACGATTGAATTTAAGATTGATATTTGCAGTCATATCCTGGTGTATTTTTTCAGCCACAGGTATGGCTCAGGAGAATAAGACGCTCCTTCTGATGGAAAATACTCCCGGCATCAAGGAGCAGACCTGGTTCTATTCCGGTTCGGGAAATGGTCTTCAGAAAGATAAGATTAAAGAAAACTGGGACAAAGGGAAATACATTACGTCGGCGGCATACACTGCTAACGGATGGTTTGTCACGATGGCTTTTTGTCCTGATTATTCAGAACAGAGCTATAATTATACTGAATCCTGGCCCTCCGACTGGATAAAGGAGAAATGGGATAAGGACTACTACATCACCTCAATATCCAAAAGCGAAAACCGCTGGTTCATAGTGATGTCAAAAGTGAAAGGGTATACCTCGCAAGCGTATAATAGCGGTACTACCTCTAAGCTATCCTCATGGTATGACGAAAAACGTAATGCCGGCTATTATCTGACGACTGCATTGTATGCCGACGGAAAATGGTATTGGGTAATGACCAAAGGTACTAATATAAAGACTCAGGGATATAAATGGGCTAATCCAGGCGATCTGGCTTCTGTCATAAAGGGTATATGGAATGAGGGGAAGAGAGTGCATTTCATAGAGTATGGAGGCGGTTCTTATTTTATACCGTTTGGTCTTTTTGATGTCAGTTCACAGCCTGCTCAGGCATATCAGACTTCCACAAACGGGATATCCGACTGGATTTCCAAACAATGGAATGACGGACTGAACCTTAAATATATCGGCGGAGGAAATCCGTCATCGCAGTCAACACAGAATTATGCCTCCAATAATTCGAGCCGCCCGACGCCCGGTAATAATGGAGGCGGTAATCCTGTGGTGCGTACATATCGTGAGACGGTCAACCAATATTATTACAATGAGGTCACGGAATATCAGAATGGAAATAAGCTGGTGGCTAACTACGGACCCTGTGGTGGGTGCGGAGGCACACGCAGGTGCGGAATATGTCATGGCAACGGAGGAATGATCACAGCCGGTTACGGCAATTTCATACCGTGTAGCTATTGCGGACAGACAGGTTCATGTCCGTTGTGCCGTAATACGGGAGGTTACGCTCTCATGTCGTCTCATCTTTATGGAGCTAACGGTAAGGAAATTTTTGTTTCGCCGGTAGGGGGAGGTTATTCGAGTCCTTCGACCACTACATCCGGGGGGAGTCGTAACTCATCGCGGTCAAGTGGAGTTTGCTCAAGATGTGGCGGTACGGGGGTGAATCCTACGGGAAATTCCGGGGGTTCTTTGGCATCATGGGTGGCATATTATAATTCAAGCGGCACGAAGTGTCCTTATTGCGGTTCCTACACATCTCATTATCATGACAGATGCAGCCATTGCAATGTCCCGCGCTAATTTAAGGAATACGCTTTAAGCTTCTGCTTGCAGAAGAGGGAGATGCTCCCTATTTCCACTTATTAGATTTTTGATTTCTTAATATGTATTTGGCATTTTAATAATTAAGGTATTATGTAAAATGTGTATTTTTAAGCACGGTTTAAATTATTATGCTGTTTGTCTTTTGAGTATTGCGTTTTGTCAATCTTGCTCAGGAGGAGGTGAAAAATCTGACTCTATGAGAGAGTCGGATTGCAGGACACAATTGAATAGAGAAGCAGATTATGAATTGGGAAATATTGTAAAGACACGTTATAAACTTCCGCCGGGTTATCATCGTGTCAGTACTGAAAAAGGTTCCTTTGAGGATTATCTTCAGACTCTCCCACTCAAGTCAGAAGGATATGTAACCCATCTCTATGATGGATCGGAAAAAGAAAATAAGATAGCGACCTCGGTGATAGATATGGATATAGATAGTATTAATTTCCACAATGATGCGGTTGCGGTGATTCGATTAAGAAGTGAATACCTGTATCATACCGGTCAGTATGATAAGATTAACTTTAAATTTAAGGATGGTTTTCATTGCAGTTATACGAAATGGGCACAGGGATTTCGTGTAAGAACTGAAGGAGAACAATCAAGATGGTCTAAGGAAAAAGAGGGAAGTGATTATTCTTACGACACGTTTCGGGAGTATCTTCGCACAGTATTTCTTAACGTAGATGAATTCTCACTCGCTTCCGAAATGAGAGATGCTAAGGAAGAGGAGTTTGGTATAGGTACTGTGATTTTTAATTCACAACCGCCATACAATAGTGCTATAGTAGTAGATATGTTAAAGAGAGATACAGTCTCTTATGGTGTGGATTATGGTTATGACGTTGTTCTTATTGCGCAAGGAGGTAATCCGACCCAAGAAATTGAGATTGTACAGGGTAATGGAGATGAGTTAAACCTTTTTAAGGAAGATAAAAAGAAAATGTTTTTTGGGTACATTTTTACTACACCCAATAAAGGAGAGAAGCCTCTTCATAGTCAAGGAGGTAAAATTTTTTCGGGAGATAAGGAATATATTAATAAAAAATTAAAAAATTTTTAAAAAAATGAAAAACGAATATGAAAATGATGAAGAAATCTTCCTTTAGGCTCAATCAGTTGAGCCTAATGAAGATGAAGAACAAGTGACTCCGCTCAAAGGAATCGAAGTATGTGCCTTTTTATCTGATATCCAATTGGGTCATAAAGCGACTTATTCTCAGTATTATAATTGGTTTTTGGATAGACTCAGAAAAGAAGCTCTTGAAAAGGCAAAATATACAAGAATAGGTTTCGCACCACTTACTTATAAAGCTTCAGATACGGGTATTTAATAGCTTCCTCTCACGTCCTGTGCAGTGAGAGGAAGTTTTTTATTAACATCTCTTTCGGAGATTAAGAATGGTGTGATGGATAAAAGTGTCCGCAATGACTGTACGCATTCGGACAAGTGTACGCTCTCGGACAGGGTATTATACAGGGATTTAATTGAGAGATAAGGATTTAAAAAATTGGTAAGATTTTTGTGGAATTATGGACATAAGGATTTTCAGACTTTCAGAAGGTCAACCTTTTGTTTTATTGTCGAATTTGTGTAATTTTACTCTAAATTTTTTAATAATGAAAAAATTAATTACATCTGTCGCTCTCGTATCGCTGTTAGGGTTGATGGCAATGGGGCAGACCCGTATTTTCCGATCTGTGGGTAACGAGGTAGACTTAGTAAAGGATGGTAGGGCATTGAAAGGGGGCTGGACTGTGAGCCCGGAGATTAACCCCGATATCTTACATACCACAGCGAGAGAAGTTAAGTTTATATCTGAAATAGATACTCTTGTGATTGACTCTCTTAAAGAATGGGAATCATTTGATTTTGTCATAGTCACAAATAAAGGAGATTCGGCATATTGCAGGGTGGTGCGTGATGCAGTCAATCCGTTTGAGAATCCGAATCCGGAATTATTGAAAATAGCTGAGTCAGGGAAATTGACAAAACGTCAGGCTCAATTCGATATTGATGCCCTTATATATGGCTTGAGCGAGGTGCATCCTGACATATTTTCAATATGCAATCAGGCAGACTTGATGCGAGCCGTAAACAAAGCTAAGGAATCCCTCCCTGATTCTGTCACCCTCTTAGAGTTATACCAGGCAGCTGCACCTGTTGTTGCCATGATAGGCGACGGGCATACAAACCTAATCTTCCCTTCAAAAAGAGTACTTACAAAGGAACTTAAGCGCTTTCCTGTTTTTGTGGATGTGCTGACAGATCATTCCCTTATATGCACGAGTAGTCTTGATTCAATCATATCGAAAGGAGACAAGATTTTATCGGTCAATAATATCAGTGCCGACAGTATAGTGAGGGCAATGATGCCATACGTGAGTGGAGAACGTCCTCATTTTAAGATTTCACGTGTTGACGGAGCGTTTAACGGGCTGTTTCAGATGTTGTTTCCTGCCGATGAATATACAGTTAGCTATCAGCCTGCCGGGTCCAAGAAGATTCTGACCCATACATTCCCGGCAATTGAATGGGAAGAAATATTGAAACGTTGCCCTACTACCCGCAGCGGCAAGAAATATGAGGATTATTCATTCGAGATAGACAGTGTGAATAATGTTGCAGTGATGGATTTTCGGAGCTTCCGCGATATGGAAAAGATGGAACAATTTGCCGACTCAATGTTTCGGGAGTTAAAAGACAAGAATATCACTAATCTCATAATAGACGTCCGCAATAACGGGGGAGGACAGAGCGGAGTAGGCGATATCCTGCTGAGATACCTGTCGGATGAACCCTTTGTGCAGATGGATAAGGCGCTGATACGCATAACCCCACTGACTTCAAAACTTATGAAATCAGACATGGCGACTCCGGGTCTCTATTTCTATGAGGTGGATTCAACTGATTTCATTAAGCCTTTAAGCGCCGAGGAAGGTCATTATGAAGGAGATGTCTATCTTCTGACGTCCAATCATACCTTCTCTTCGGCAGGCTCTTTCGCATGGACATTCAAGGAATGCAATATGGGAAAGGTGATAGGTGAAGAAACCGGAGGCATGAACGTATGTTATGGTGATATTCTGCGCTACAGATTGCCGATCTCGAGATTGCAGGCCACCGTCTCTTTCAAACGCTTCTGGCAGCTGAGAGCAGACGAAAATGATATACACGGAACAATTCCCGATATAGCGGTGCCGGCAGAAGATGCGCTTGACAAGGCAATGAAGCTTATCAAGAAAAAACATTAAGTATTTAGCCATGATCTGATCATGGCTAAATATTTGGATTTAACACAAATTTAACAGATTAATTGTTTGGATTTGAAAAAATAGTTATCTTTGCAGCTAAGTAATAATAAGAAAGACAATGTCTTACCCCTGTTTGATAGATAAAGGATTATTTCTATGGAAAGGTAATCCTTTATTTTTAAAATCTTATTAAAAGAATGATTGATTCGCTTAATATTCTTCTTGCAGTCGACACCAAGTTTCCGGTGCTGAAATATGGCGGCACTGAAAGGGTGGTCTATAGTCTCGGAAAGGCATTGGCAGAAATGGGACATAAAGTAACCCTCTTGTGCGCAAAGGGTTCAGTATGTCCTTTTGCCGATGTGGTGGAGATAGACCCTTCCCTTCCTCTCGAGCAGCAGGTGCCGGAGCATATTGATATTGCCCATTTCAATAATTATATTCCTGCGCCGGAATGGAATCGCCCTTATATCGTGACATATCACGGCAACGGAGTGGAAAGAGATAGGATAGTGCCGAATTCAGTTTTCGTCTCACGCGACCATGCCCGCCGGCACGGATGTGATTCATGGGTATATAACGGTCTTGACTGGGATGAATACGGAGTGGCAGATCTGAATAAAGAGAGGAAAGGATTTCATTTTTTAGGAAATGCCGCATGGCGGGTAAAGAATGTGAAGGGTGCAATCAATGTAGTTTCGCGAATGCCGGGGGAGCCCCTGGAAGTGTTGGGAGGAAAACGGTTCAACTTCAAGATGGGGATGAGATTTACGTTTAATCCGCGTATTCATTTTCATGGTATGGTCGACAACGAAGCTAAGAGAAAATATATCACGGAATCCAAAGGCTTGGTCTTTCCTGTCACATGGCATGAGCCTTTCGGACTGTGTATTACAGAGTCGCTATATTACGGAGCCCCGATATTCGGCACGCCGTATGGGTCACTTCCCGAACTTGTCATTCCCGAAGTTGGACGCCTGACGAATGATTCTTCCGAGATGATAGACTTCCTTAATTGTGCGGGTGATTTTGATCCAGGGAAGTGTCATGAATATGCTGCTGATAATTTCAACTCAAAAGTGATGGCAGCGGAATACCTGAAATGCTATGAAAAAGTATTGAACGGGGAGCCCCTTATTTCAAAGCCTGCGCTACCTGACACATCCGATTATCGCCATAAGGAGTGGAGATAAGCAGACTCTTTTGTCTCTTATTGTAAAGGATTACTGCGGTCATCAGGGGCGTGTGAGATGAAAGGCGGCTTTTTCTCCGAATCGTTTAAAAAAATCATCTTTGGTGCGTTTCCAGCGGCGATGACTCCATAACCAATACTGCGGTGCGCGTCGAATGGTTGCTTCCAGCAGGTCGTAATATTTCTGTGTCAGGGCAAAAGGAGATTCCTTTGAGCCGTCATCACTCATTTTTACGAAGCGAGCAATATACTGACCTCGCTTTGGTCGTCTCATGTCAATATAATACACGGCAGTCTTAAATGTCTTTGACAGGCGTTCAGGACCGGTGAAAGCTGCTGTCTCTATACCGAAGAAGTCGGCGAAATAGTGAATGGCATGAAAGTTTGGAGCCTGGTCAGCGATATAGCCGACTATTGAGGTTTGCCCCTGACGTTTCCACTCTCTCAATACAGTCATCACTTCCTCCATATTTATTGAGACAGCGCCGAATCTGCCTCTTATTTTAAGGAAAGCATAGTCGGAAGCTTTGTTTTCCAGGGGATGATAGATCTGCCCGGCAACCGGACCCGGATTCAGATGCAGCGGTAAAGAACTGACCCATTCCCAATTACAGTAATGCCCTAAATAGGCGGAAACACTGTCGCCCTTAGCAAGAATTTCATTGACTTCCTCCAGATTCTCAAACTTCATTCTCTTCATCATCTCCTTCCGGCTCATTCTGCCCAGTTTCATGGTTTCCACAAAATAGTCGCCCAAGAAATGATAGAACTTGCGTTCGATTCTTCTGCGTTCTTCCAATGGCATTTCGGGGAAGCAACGGTCTAAATTCTCACGAATCACTTTTCTACGGTAGCCGACAACTCTTCCTGCAAGGAAAGCCACAATATCTGCGATTCCATATAGTATCCATAGAGGAAGAGAGCCTATTGCAGAGAAAAGAAAGCTCAGCATTTTTCCTCCAAAAGTGACGTCAGTTGTTTTCATATTTAATGTTTTTTAGACTCGAGGCTCAAGGCTTGAGGCTCAAGGGAAGTTACCATTTACGAGTTGGCTACGCAGCCCGGGAAGTTGGGACAACTTCCCTCCCCAGGGAGTCGAGGGATATATTAAGGTTTTATCTTTGAAGATAGAGCTGATTGCTATTGAGACGGGTTGTATAATCCTGCATGAAAGCACGTGCCCATTCTGTCATTTTTCTCACTTTGTCCCGGTCATAATCATTGAGTCGATGCTTCATTTCGAAGTCGGTGGTGATGTCATATATCCCCTCAATCTTCTTGAGGTCGGGGGAGAGACGGACCGCATATTCCGGACTGCAAATCTGGAAACCACCGTGAATAAACATGAGAGCATATCCGGGATGGGTGGATGCCAGAAGATTATGACCCATTGAAATAAACTCTTCCGCATAACCTGTAAGAGCCATCACCGTAGAGGTAATGTCGAGTTGGCTTACGCTTTTATCCTCAATCATGCGTGGAGAGATTGACCCGTCGGGAGCATAGATGATCATGTAGATATGAGGGAGCACAAAAGAGGAGTCATAGACCGTGTCTTTAAGGTCGCGGCAGCCGTGATCGCCCGAGATGATGAAAATTGTGTTTTCATACCAGGGTTGCGTTTTTGCTACTTCAAAAAAATGTCTCAGGGCACGGTCTTCATATTCTACTGTTTTCATCATAGGGTCGGAAGAGATATATCCTTCTGTCTGCCAATCCTGAGGCACTTCAAATGGCCCGTGAGGATTCAGAGTGAACCAGCCTGCAATGAAAGGTTGGGGCAGGGAAGAGAGGTCACGGGCAGCAAACTCACCCATTTTATGATCCCATATACCCCATTGACCGTCGAAATCCTTTTCGTTGTTATATTCCTGACGGGAAATGATCTCATCGAAACCAAAGGTCTTCAGAGTCTGGTCAATATTGAAAGAGCCATGGTTACCTCCGAAATAGAAACGTTCCGCATATCCCTTTTTTTTCAGAAGATTTGCAGGAGTGTCGAAAGTGTTGGTGAAATAAGGAGAGGTCATGAGAATCATGTCGCCGAAATTGGGTAATCCTCCGTAAATATTGGTTATACCCTCAATGGAGCGAATGCCGGTAGTGAATGCATGAGGGAAAGCCACAGATTTATTTGCAATTGAGTCGAGGAAAGGCATCAAGGCATGGGTAGAGTCGTTTTTAAGAGGAGAAAGGCTTTTTACCCAGATTGAACTTCCGCTCTCGATAGTGATTATCACTATATTTTTTCTTTTGGGGAGGGAATCGAGGACAGGTTTATGCACTGAAGAACGGATTGCAGCAAGCTTTTCAGGAGTGAAGAAAGAGATTGGTTCGACTCTGATATCGTTGTGAAGGGTACGTATCACGCAGAATGGAGCATTGAGCACGATATTCTGTTGAGGAGCCTCACTCGTGCCCCAGATGGCATCTCCGATGGATAGGGGACGACCCGGACCGACATGGCCTCTTATACAAAGGAACGCACCAACGCCAGCCAGAATGAAAATGAGTGTGCGTAACATGAATGCGGCAGAACGTGGACGTCGCTTCCAAGGAAGGGGGGATGGAGAAATGCAGAAAGCCACGTATGCTACAATCAGAATGATGAATACAGCAGAAAGGAAAGCCCACCAATAATCTTTAGAGAAAGAGAGAATAATTCCTCCGACATTGTCGCCAGCCCAGATAGTCGATAATGATTGCCAGCGAAGGTGTGAGCCGTTAAACTGGAAAAAGGGGATGTCGCCTAAAGCTATCAGCAGCATCAATGCGT
>JAIDPA010000010.1 GCA_029062985.1 Muribaculaceae bacterium | reverse complement strand
TGCCAATATCGTTCTTTCTTTTGAGCCACGATTGATGGAATCAGTGCAAACAATGTTAAGACGATGGATGTGTCTGGATGGTTCGGGAATATATGATGATACTGAATTTAGAGACTCAGGAATTGGAGTGTCTGATGCTTACAATTCCATCACATATCGCCATTGGATAACTGAACTCAGAAATTTGGCATGGGAGCTTAAAGTGGATGAACAGAGTATGTTCAACAATTTATGCGTTCTTAATGCAAATGCTTATTATTCCAGCGGTGGCAATGATCCTTTAGCTGTCGGACTTCTGCCTTCACAGTATTATTTACGAATTCTTGTAAACTACTTGGTAAATAATAAAGGAACAAATCGACCACTATTTATCATTCCATCGAGTAAGATTCATAAGATTTGGAAGAAGGTTCTTGGCTATTGGATTGAGAACGAAGTGATGCTTACTAATGATCTTGTTTTTATAGAACAGCCAAACACAAAAATGAGGCTCTCTACAAATCTGATGAATCGGACTCATATAAAGAATCTTCTTGCTAAAATCAGATAAAATGGATTATAACAATATCAAATGTTGTAAAGAGGTGATTGACGGACTCAGTTGCCGTTTATTTCTCAAGAAAGAGGGAGAAAGACCATTTTACAACATAAATCCGGAGCCTTTTGATAATCCTTTCCAAGGTAAATAAAGCTTATTTTAGCTAATTATCATCTTGATAATTAGCTAAAATAGATAGTGCCATTTCCTTTAGTTGCTCTGCTAAATATCGAGGAGAGAGAATCTTTATGAATTTGGATCTGGAAAGAAGATACCCGAGAAAATCTTCTGTTGGACGTATAGTTATCTCGTAATCGAAAAAATCTTTGCCTTCTCCTACTAAGCGTTGTGAATGGTGCAAAGGTAGATCTCTTAAATAATATCTTTCATTGGTGTATGCCCTTAAAATTACTTTCTGAACCGGTACAGAGGTATTAAGGGCAACCCCAAAACATTCATTAAAGTATTCGGTTGCATTGAAATCCGGGGCTATTTTAAATTTTTCAGAACTGTGTCGAATAGTAGAGATTCGGTCAAAAGCAAAAAGTCGAAACTCCTGAGTGTCAGAATATCGTCCCAAAAGATACCATCTCCGATGGTATAACTTTACACAATATGGTTCTATCTCATAATGCTTTATCTCAGAAGCATAATATTTCTTATAATCAAATACAACTTTTTTGCATTTGCGCATTGCATCAATAACAATTTGCAGGTTGATATTTTCAGTTGGTATTGATTCCAACAAAATCCTATTACTTACCGACCGATTTTCAGCGAGTATATTGCTTAATGAAATAGTATTCACCATCCAATTTTCAACTGAGTTCTTATCCAATAGACCCTTGGATTCAATATAATATCGATTACCCCCATTACGGGAACAGACAATCTTGATACCGAATATATCTTCGATTTCCTCTCGGTGCCTATTAAACGTTGTCCTTGACATAGGAACGCCATTCGAGATTGCAGATTTCGCCCATTTGTCACTCAAATCAGTTAGGGAAATAGATCCTTCTCTACGTATCGTCTCTATTAACCAGATATATGTCTTGAATAGGTCTTTATGTCGCATAGATAAACACTTTTGAGTACAAATTTAATGAAAAATTCCCTTAGTGTACCATGATTTGGAACATTGGATTGCTAATTTTGTCGCGCTTAAATCAATAAAATATGAGGAAAGAAGAATTAGATGGTTTAAATGGAAGAGGTGGCACTTCTAATCAATATACCGGTGGCTGTAATAGGTGGAAGATGGATGATAAGATATTTGATCATCTTACTAACCAATGCTATTTCAGTCGTTTATTAGCAGATACTTATTATGGTATGAACATTCTTAATAAGTTGTTAGAAAATGACATCAGAGTTAATCTGATTGAAATGAGCAGAGATATATGGTGTCGGGACTATATGCCGATTCAAATTAGTGATAACAAATATGTCAGTTTTGATTACCAACCCGACTACTTGTATAATCAACATGATTATCAATATATCACGAATCCGGCACGAATTATTCGTGACATGGGTATTTGCACACAACCTATCGGGCTTATTCTTGATGGTGGAAATGTGGTAAAGACCAGAAAGGGTATTATTATGGTAGATAAAGTCATCAAAGAAAATAATCATTTGCCGGAAAAAGAAGTAATTGATAGACTTGAGAAAGCCTTTGAGTCAGAAATAATTCTTCTCCCATGGGAAAGAATTGAAAGGTATGGGCATGCGGATGGAATCGTCCGTGAAATTAGTCACGATAAAGTGTTGATGACTAATTACCATCAATACAATAAAAAGTACGCAGATAAATATTTGAAAATCTTGTCAAAACGCTTCGATGTGGAGGTTCTTGACTTCAATGCTAAGAAACCAAGTCGATATAGTTGGAGTTATATTAATTTTTTGCGTATAGGCAATAAGATTTTTTTACCACAATTGACGTGGGAAGACTATTTCGACGCAGTCCTATCGCCATCTTCACCACCGGTTGGTACCAATAATAAGTTTAAACCCAAATGGTATCACTTCAAGATTGAGGAAGATGATCAAGCTTTCGAGCAATTTGCGAAACTGCTCCCTGACTGTGAAATTATACCTGTGTCATGTCCACATATTGTAGAACATGGTGGCGGCTTAAATTGCGTTTCTTGGAATATAAAGAGGTTAGGTGCCTCATAAAAAAGGCTTGATCTCATATAGGGTCAATATAAATTATTAAATTTGCAATATGGAAACAGTTACAAGACTTCAAGAGCTGCTTACATTAACAAAAAAGTCAGAAATCAAATGCTATTCAGAGTATTTCAAGGAAATAGCGAATCTCCTTATGAACAAATGTGTCATAGCAAAAGGAGAGAAGAAATATGAAATAATAGAAATCGAATTCTATTTATTCGCTCTTGACCACCAAGATATTATAACATATCCGAGGAAACTTTCTGCCGGTCAATGGTTCTTTCATCAGAGTGGAGTTGATCTAACGTTTGAAAGTAGTGACAATCAGTTTGGAGGTATATTAATTCGAGGGATCAAACCGTTAGGAACCAAAAATGAAGGAGATTATCATCCTGAACTCATTTTGGGTCCACAAAAATGTGTGGATGAACTTTGGGATACTTTTTATGCTTTCAAAACAGAACCGACGGAATATCCAATCATCAAAGAGGATCTGTCAATTCCCAAGGATGATTGTATTGAATCTTGTAAAAGATGGATAAATGTCTCTGAGGAAAAGAAAGCCTATAAAATTTCAGATTGGTCAAAAAGAATAATTGAATCAAAAGGTACTATTTCTGTTAACGAGAAAGACAGACACGATATAGTATTTAATTCAAAATATCGTTTTGTCAAGATGAAATCTATTGATCAGACTTCTGAAGACTGGAAGAAGTATTCATCCAAACCAAAGTTTGATAAATCTTGATGTATCCCTGTATAAACTTGATGTATCTCTGTAAACAATTGCTCGGTGAGAATCATGGAGCATCCGGTATTCTATCAATCGGTAACCCACGCAATCGGTAATAAAGTATGGCTGAGTGGACTGAGTGAATACTCCACTCTCGGAGGAACCGTATTGTAGGAATATTTTTCCACCAAGCCATCCGCTATGAGTGTATTCTCCATTTTTTCTGAAAAATTTATGTTGCCCAACTATTTGAATGAGAATAAAAGTAACACAGATGTTACTGATTTACAACAAAATTAATAAGAACCATATCTCAAATTTTATTGTTATAATTGTAAAGATAACAAAAAGTAACTAATTGTAAAAATATATGAAAGATATAGTTCTTTTGGGTGCTACCGGTTATGTTGGTCGTGCTCTCCTGAATGAAGCTCTCGAAAGAGGAGAAAAAGTAACGGCGATTGTTCGTAACGCCGACAAACTGAAAGATGTAATCAACCCCAATCTCACAGTTGTAGAGGGGGATGTGACTGACCCGGCTGTGATCGTAAAATACGCTAAAGGAAAAGACGCCATCATAAGCGCCTATAATCCGGGATGGACTAACCCCAATCTGTATGAGGATACATTGAAGAATTATCCGAAGATTCTTGAAGGTGCAAAGGAGTCTGGCGTACCTCGTTTGCTCATTGTCGGTGGTGCCGGAACATTGTTCGTGAAACCCGGACTTCAACTTGTCGATACCGGTACTCTTCCCGAATCATGGTTGCCGGGAGTAAAGTCTTTGGGTGAATTCTATCTAAACACACTGACGAAGGAAAACGATATAGACTGGATTTTCCTTTCCCCTGCTGCTAATCTCGGTAATCTCGAATATGGAAAGAGAACAGGAAAGTATCGTGTCGGTAAAGATGATCTTATTGTTGATGAAAAAGGTGATAGCTTTATCTCCGTGGAGGACTACGCAGTCGCTATGATCGATGAGCTTGAAAATCCGAAACATCATAAAGAACGTTTCACAGTAGCTTATTAATTATGGAAAAAGCCTTTGATTTCTTGAAAGAAAACAAGGACGTCGCATTTGGGACGGTTGAAAACAACCGCCCCAATCTGCGCGTCTTTCAGGTTATGCTCATAAAGGGGCATACCCTATATTTCGCTACCTCTCCGCGTAAAGATGTTTACCGTCAGCTTACCGAAAACCCTGCTGTTGAAATTCTTGGGATGAAGGGAAACATTTCAGTCAGAATGAGCGGGGATATAAAGTTTGATGTGCCAGTGGATATTCAGAAAGAGATCTACGATACGAATTCTATTCTATCAGATCTCTATCCGAGTTATGATGCAATGGTATATTGCAGTCTTGACGTGAAGGCAATAGATTATTACGATCTAACACCGCGTCCGCCACTGCTTGAACATTATGACCTATGAAAAGAAAAAACGTTTAGATCTCCTGATTAACCGAATATAACTTAAGGCAAAATCGACTACTAAGTCTCTTGACATTATATGATTGAAACGGCTTTTGCTCCTCTGTAGCAAAGTGGTTGATCACCAAGAGTGCCCACTTGTCCGAAAACCTGGATACGGTTAGAATAGATCACGTTTACAGAACCCGGTTAAACCTTAATTTAATTCTTTATGATCCACAATTGGTTTATTTGTAAGAGAAATATGTTATCTTTGCGCTTGAAAGTAACATATTTCTGTAAAATGACCAATTAGAATACAGAGACAAACGGCGAGAGCCGAAAATTTTGGAACTTCCTTGTAGTCGTTACAGGCGTTGGTCTGCCTTCAGATGCTACATGGGGGTTTTTTTTTGCTGGAATGGAAATTATAGATAATATTAACAAAACTTTAAAAGAGGATATGATGACAACCTTGCGCTCCGGTTCAAAGGTGGCGATCGCCGCGTCAAGTTTCTCTATCTATGCTTTCCAAGAATTGAAGGAACAGTTAAGCGATATTTCAGAATTGCGTTTTATCTTCACGTCTCCTTCATTCATAACAGAAAAAACTGACAAACAGAAACGAGAGTTTTATATACCTCGGCTGAATCGTGAACGGGACCTTTACGGCTCGGAGTTTGAAATCAACTACAAGAATAACCCTCTTGTCGCTGACCGTCTGCGATACGACATACTTTATCATACCGACCTTTCGCGTCAGTCAGGGCAAAGCAACGGTCTTGATCTTGAACATATAAACTGGGGTAACTATGACCTTGTGGTTATAGATGAAAGCCATAACTTCCGCAATGGAGGCAAGGTTACCACGGATGAGAATGACGAGAATCCCCGTGACGACTACATAAACCTGAAAGGTCGTGTCGAGGCACGAATGAAAGTCTCGGTGCTGACCGCAACCGGTGACGATAATCCTCTGACAATCGAGGAGCAAGGTGACTTGAAGTATCGCCGTGACCAGTTGGAAAGGTTGAAGGAGGAAGTTGTAGACATTGAAGAGATGAGTTCCGGGGTTTCGATTATGGATTTGGGGCTAAACGAGTTTCGTCTTGACCTCCTTGAATATATGCGCAGCGGTGTTGACATAGAGCATACTCCGATGGGGCTTCATGCTCTGACATCTGCAAGTAAAGATGCGCCACAGGGTGTAATCTTCGTATTGAAAAACCGAAACAACGACATCAATATTGACAAGAAGAACCGGTTACACCCATTCTATATGGTCTATATTTCCAAAGAATCTGAGGTTTTAGTCAATCATCTTGATCCGAAAGGTATGCTCGACAGGATGCGTCAGCTATGCCGTGGTAAGTCAGAGCCGATACCCGATTTGTGCCGTAGGTTTAATGCCGAGACCCGTGACGGACAGCGAATGGGTACATATTCACGATTGCTTGGCGATGCTATCTCATCTCTTATAAAGGTGAAGGAAGCCAGCGATCTATTCTCCTTCCTCGATGGAGATAGCGGTTCGCTATTCGGCAACGAGGTTAAGGGTCTTGATGATTTTGAGCTAATTTGTTTTTTAATGATCCGATAAAGCAATATGGCAAAAGAAAAAGCAATATTAAATATCCCAAAGGAATTTGTTTCTGATGTACGCAAGATTATTGATAATGGCCGTCAACAAGCTTTCACAGCGGCAAGCGCTATTTCACTTGCAACATATTGGAATATCGGACGTCGTATTGTAGAAGAGGAACAAAAAGGAAACATTCGTGCAGAATACGGTACTCGACTTATTGCCGGATTGGCAGAGGATCTAAGGCATGAGTATGGAGCAAGTTACAATAAACGTAATTTAGAATATTTCCGCAAGTTTTACCTACTGTTCAACGATTTACAAATTGTGAACGAGTTCGTTCACAATTTAACGTGGACTCATATTCGGCGATTGTTATCGGTAACAAATTCCGAGGCGCGCCTTTGGTATATGACCCAGGCATCAAAAGATATGTGGAGCACGACCACCCTTGACCGTAATATCTGCTCCCAATATTATGAACGCAGACTTGCAGACCAACGAAAAAGACCTGAAGAAGTACTTCCACTTGCGAAAGCTCCATATAATGGGTCAGATCCATTGGAATATATCAAAAATCCAACAGTCGCAGAATTTATGGGATTTAAGCGTGACAGTAGTTTTTCTGAATCGGAGCTGGAACAGGCTCTTATTGATAATCTTGAGAAATTTATTCTTGAACTCGGCAGAGGATTTGCCTTTGTGGAGAGGCAGCAACATATTACTACTGATCTGGATGATTTTTATATAGATCTCGTATTCTATAATTTCCGCATGAAGAGATTTGTGATATTCGAGTTAAAAACACATAGGATGAACCACGGTGATGTAGGTCAGTTGGATATGTATGTCAGAATGTACGATGACTTAATGAAAGGTCCGGATGACAATCCAACAATCGGTGTACTTCTATGCACGGATACAGACTCTACCATTGCAAAATATTCTGTGCTGAATGAAAGCAATCAGCTTTTTGCAGCCAAGTATATGACATATATGCCTACCGAAGAAGAACTGCGTCGTGAGATTGAACGACAAAAACAATTCTTCCTTGATCACCATAAAAACGGAGAAGACTCTTAATTTCATATTCAGTTGTAAAGATTCAATTTAAGATAGAATAAATATTGTGGAATAGGATATATTATTTAATTTTGCGGTATGGACCTCCACGCTGATGGGGAAGGCACGAATTCAATGCTGAGGACGGAGGTCATCGCAAGTTCATTATGGTACAGCTCCCCGAAGTGACAGATGAAAAGAGCGAGGCTCGTAAAGCTGGCTACGAAAATATCTGTCAAATAGGAGAGGAACGTATTCGTCGCGCCGGCGAAAGAATTAGGAATGAGGAACTTGAAAGAATTGAAAATGAGGAATTAGGAATAATCTTTTCGATTCAGATAATTCCTCATTTCACACTCCTAATTCCTCATTGACCGACGTGGGCTTCCGTGTGCTTAAACTTGACTCGTCAAATATGGAGGATGTGTTCTACACACCTGAGGACTTCAACGAGGCAGACCTTTTCAATTCCGTTGATAATGTGAAGCCTGACCGCACTCCGCTTGACCTTCTTTTCCAAGTAATGCCGGAACTTGACATCGAACTCTCAGCTAAAATTAGGAATGAGGAATTAGGAGGTAGGAATGTTTTTATTGTTGATGATGGATACCTTATCGCCACATTCGATATGGATGTTAACGAGTCAACCGTCACTGAAATAGCCAAGATGAAGCCGCAATACTTCGTAATGCGTGATGCATCGGCAGCCAATGATAATGTCCTTGACAACTTCGAGCAAATCTTCCGTCATTATTCTCCTGATACAATCCGCAAAATTCTATAAATTAGGAATTAGGAAAGAGGAATTAGGAATTCAACTAAAAATTTCCTAATTTTGCCACCCTTATGCAAAATGTTGTAAACCTTGAGATGAAAGAGTCAAATCCCGTGAAAGATAAGTCAAAGGCATTTGCTGTACGGATTGTAAACCTGTATAAACATCTGTGTTCGACGAAACAAGAATATGTTTTGTCAAAACAGCTATTACGTAGTGGCACAAGCATTGGAGCGAATGTAACGGAAGCTCTTTGCGGTATAAGCAAGAAAGATTTTCTTGCAAAAATGTATATAGCATTCAAGGAATGTGTTGAGACTCAATATTGGCTTGAACTGTTATCTGAAACCGATTTCCTAACCAGCGGTGAATTCGAATCAATTAATAATGATTGCGAGGAATTAAGAAAGATTTTAAGCAGTATCACCAAATCAACCAGCGAAAACCTTAATTCCTAATTCCTCACTCCTAATTCCTCATTGAAAAAGATGAAATTCAAATTTAAGATACAGGGCTATCAGACGGAGGCAGTCAGCAATACCACTGCCATCTTCACCGGGCAACCGAATCGCGACAACGCCCACTACCGTCGCGATTTGGGTAAACTTTCCGCAGGCACTATGCACGATATGCTTGAAGATGACGGCTACCGTAATGCTGACGTGGAGCTTTCTACCAAGCAGTTGCTTGAAAACCTCCATTCTGTTCAGACTCTCGCAGGTGTGCCTCTTTCAAAATCTCTCAGTAAGATCGATGGATTGGGAGCCGTCAACCTTGATGTCGAGATGGAGACCGGCACAGGCAAGACCTACGTCTATATTAAGACGATGTTTGAGCTTAACAAGCTCTACGGATGGTCCAAGTTCATTATTGTTGTGCCCAGTATTGCCATACGTGAGGGTGTGGCAAAGTCTTTTCGTATGCTGGAGGAACACTTCATGGAGCAGTATGGAAAGAAAGCACGTTGGTTTGTCTACAACAGCTCTAACCTTAACCAGCTCGACCAGTTCTCGCAAGATGCCGGATTGAATGTTATGATTATCAATACTCAGGCGTTCGCTGCCTCACTGACTATGTTGTTTCCGACAGCAAAGGGGAGCGCGAATTTGCCCATGACCTCGACGAAGCTAACGAAGTGGTAGTATATGCAAAGTTACCACGCTCATTCAGTATTCCGACTCCGGTAGGCAACTATGCTCCCGACTGGGCAATAGCAATGCAGAAAGATGGCGTCAAACATATTTTCTTTATCAAAGGCTCGCTTCAATCCATGCAACTCAACGCAATAGAAAATGCCAAGATCGACTGCTATTCTCAGATGATGGATGATATTTCAACCGATAAAGTCAAGTATCATAAGGTAACCTGTTACCAAGATCTTATTGATGCAATGACAGCAACAAAGTAAGATTATGGAAAAACAGAATTAACTCAAAAATCTCTGAAAGAAGTAGATGTGTGGTTCTCGGGATTCGAGGGCTTTCATTCTTCCGGATATAGAGTTTAATCCGGAAGCACAGACACATGGCGTTTCGGATTGATAGGTCGATACGACAAACAGGGTTAATGATGACCATGGCATGATGCAAAATTTATCGTTCCATAATCCACAGTGTTGAACCGGGAGTAATAATAGTAAATCTGACACTTTTTTTGCCTGAATATTTGTTTGGTAGGAATAAAAGTATTAACTTTGTAACCATAGAACCTACCGCGCCTCTCAACGATGCGAAACTGGTAGGTCATTTTTTTTATAGCACCGCACATGAAGAGTCAATATGACAAGAAGCCGATTCCAGTTGACGAGCAAATAAACCTACTTGAATGCAAGGGGATGGAGTTCTATGACCGTGCCTTTGCATCGCATGTACTCTCAATTATCGGTTATTACCGTTTTAGCGGATATGCCTATCCCTTCAGAAATAAAATTGATAACAGCGGATTTGTCGACGATACCTCTTTCGAGAAGGTATATTCAATATATGAGTTCGACCGTTCACTGAAATCTCTGCTCTTTTCATATCTCGGACGCATAGAGATTGCGTTCAGGACTCTTATCATCGACAAGTTCAGTGTGGGAACTGAAACAGCACTTTGGTATGCTGATTCAGATAATTTCACCAACAAAGTGGAGTGTGAGGAATTTCTTGCCAATCTGCAATATGATATGGAAGATTCAAGAGAGGATTTCATTCAGCATTTCAGGGACACATATAGAGATGAGTTCCCTCCCGCATGGATTGCATTGCAAATAGTTTCTTTCGGGGCGCTCATCAAACTTTTTCGGAACTTCAACAATAAGGATTTGCAGATACAGGTGGCAAAGAACTTCGGTTGTGACAGTTTAGACAGATTTATATCCTGGATGAATACTTTGGTTTATCTGAGGAATATTTGCAGTCACCATGCTCGACTATGGAATAGGCCTATAAAGAAGCGCCCCGAAGCCTATAATTTCGGAATAAGAAACAAGCGTTGGAGCCAGCAAGATCTTGCAAAGTTATATTATAGCGTATGTGTTATTGGTTCACTTTTAAAAGGTATATTGCCGAGTAATACTTTTAAGAAGAAGCTTGCTAATCTTTTCAACGTTTATCCATTTGTAGATTCCACAAAATCTAAATTCTTAGGTTTTCCGAAAGACTGGCAGACAGAGTTTGCGTGGTAAAAATCCTTTTCGATTCAGATATAAGGCTATCCTCTCGGGTAGTCTTTTTTATTAGCAGTCAATAATCTTGAAAAATATAAGGTATATAATATGCCGATGACAATGCTGACCAAGCGAACTTAGATTATGAAAAGTTGTCATAAAATTAAAAATAGATCGTTATATTCAATATGAAGTATCCGATAATCGCCATAGCTGTATTCCTATCCGCCTGTCTGTATCCTGCGTTATGTTCTGCTCAGGATATTAAGGGATTGCGGGTTGTAGAGAATTATGATAGACTGGACAGTACGACTTTTAATAATGTAACTAATGTAATTACTGAATATAAGGATTTTTCACGTCCAATGATTTCGATACCCAATTCTTTTCAGGATTTCAAGAGTCTTTCGAAGGTGAATGGTGACCATGGCATGATGCAAAATTTATCGTTCCATAATCCATACGGTGTTGAGGATGGTATTATGATTCAGCCTGTTTGGAGAGCCGGTGCGTTCGTGGCTTCCGGAAATACTTTGGCTATGCCGGGATTGATGAGGATAGAAAGCGGAAATATCGGATTGACACAGAGTATAGGTAATTTTTCAATGTATTTGGGTGGCGAGGCGAATAAGTACGGGTATTTTAATAGTCTTCATACACAATACGGAGTGACAGGATTTATGGAGTATCAGTTTAATCCCCGCTTGTCAGTAAGTGTCTTTGGCTCTTATTATTTTGGTGGTACACCATTCATGAGAAACGGAGTGGTCATCCCTCCTTCAATGATGGGTTATTATAATGTATCTTCTTTCGAAGGAACTGTCAATTACCAGTTTAACGAAACCTTCGGATTGAATGTAGGTGCTAAATATGAGCAGCAGTTCGGCACAAATCGATACCGTTTTTCACCTATTGTAACTCCAACTGTCAAGATCGGGAAAGTAAAGATAGGTTTGCCTGTTGGTGAGATTCTCTATGACTATGTCAAATCGGAGATTGAGCGCAAGAGGTTCAGAGCCAAACCACCCGTGATTCCACCGACAGTAAAAGGTAATCCGGTGAGAAATACCAGATCTTGAGAGATTTGGTATTTCAGTGATAGGTTATCTTCCTTTATGGAATACTCCTTAGAGGATGTGTCCACTCCCTTTGCTCTACCATGGCAAGGGAAAAGACATAAATATAGCCAATCCCTTGCGGAGTACGCTGCATTTTATTTATTTTACTCTATAATTAACATCTCAAAATAAGTTTAAACAACTTCATTGTGAAATTGTTGTTTTTGTAATACATTTACACTAACTTTGCAGTATAAAATAATATGGATATGGAAATAGCATTAAAGAAGAATCAGAGTTTCCGTCTTTCAGTAGAGCTTATTGAAAGGCTAAAACAGCTTGCCAAGAGGCAGAACCGTAGTCTCAACAACTATGTGGAGACTGTGCTGCTCGAGGCAGCCTACCATGAACCCAATGCCGTGACGCTTGCCGCCATGAAGGAAGCCGAGAGCGGAACGTTGAATAACGTACCGTCTATAGATATGTCGTCTATTGAGGCAATGGAAAAATCAATGGGATTATGAAAGAGCTTAAGCCCACATCGCAATATAAGAAGGACTACAAGAGATTTTAAATTGCTCCAAAAGTGACATTGATATTTCATATTAATGATAAGATGTCAAAAAATCCGAGCTTCTGTAGAACTATAGAAGATCTTCTTTCTTTAATAAGAATCGAAGTGTCATCTCCGGTTTAGAAGATTTTTATGACTATACAAATGCTTCATGTAATGAAGTCATTGATTACTGTATTTTTGGATTAATACACTTATATTACAATTACTTCGCTACCATTGAGGTTCTATATAACATAATACCCCGTAAACATGAACACACACGCAATGTACTCCAGCCCATTCTCCGGCTTCTTCATATTGAATATCGAAGTTCAATACTGCATTCCACCCATTTCTTGAAGCGATGGTCTGAGCAAGACTTACTGCCTTACTCACAACTTTATCTGTTATACGTTGATTTTCATTAGTAAGCACGGATAAAAATTGATTTGCAGTGCCATAGGGTATTGTATTATAGTTCAGGAAGGAGTCTTCAAACTCGCTTCCTACCTCTATAATATCATAACCCTCAACAAAATTGTCTGGTGTAACAATAACACTCATACTAAAGTAATCTTCATGTTTATGATCTTATATGTTACAAATTTATACTAATTATTTTACATACACATCATATTAATTCAGAATTATTCTAATCCCTGCTTACCCCATTCCAAAAAGCGAGAAGGAAGTCGCAGTTATCTACGATTGGAAGGTTTCGCATTAGCGGAGCCTTCCTGCCATACTTCCGATAATCCGGCAAAAATTCAATGATGGGAATACTATTCTTAAGAGAATACACCTTAGCGTATGTGTCCGCTCCCTTTGCTATACCACTGACGATTGAATCGGGAACAAAAGAGTGAGAGGCAAGAAAGACCGGGACCTTGTAGTCTTTGTGGATTTAATGGATTACGTCAGCGACAGATGATTTCGACGTTCAATTAACATTTTTTAGCTATACAATCTCGTCGTTTACTGCAATAAATCGTCTTCTTGAGTAGAAGCATTAATATCAACGGAAATGTTTAAGAAGAACAAGCACGACATAATAAGCGAAACAATTGAGAAAAACCTCAATTACTATGTCCGTTTCGCCTATTATAGGATAGGCAACCGTGAGGAAGCCGAAGACCTTGTATATGATGCCATACTCAAATTTCTGGAAAGAGATACCTCCAATATTAATCCCGATAGTGTCAGATTGTATCTTTTCCGTATCATTTATAATCTTTGTGTTGATAGGAAACGATCTGTGAAAAACGATACGATACTTATAGATAATGTTGAAATGGAGGATAGAGAAGAAAATATACTCGATCTTGAAGATGCCGACCGAATAAACGAATGTTTGGAAAAATTGCCGTTACGGGAATCAGAGGTTATATGGATGAATGTCATTGATAATCTTTCTTTCGTTGATATAAGCACAATTCTTTCAATCTCTCAGTCAACAGCCAAGTCCCGCTACAAGTCTGGAATGGAGAAACTGAGAAAACTGTTCTCTAACAAAAAAATGTCATAGCATGGATGATTACAAAGATATAATAGATTTCCTGAAGCCCCGCCGTGACATAAAGGCTTCAGAAGAACTTCATAATAAAGTGCGGAAAGCCTTTGAAAAAAAACATCGGCAAAGGAAAGCGGCAAGATGGCTTTTGGGAGGAATAAGCCTCGGTGCGGTTGCAGCAGCGCTTTTGCTCGTTTTGATACCACCCGGATTATCCGCAAAGGAAGTACTGAGGGGAGCAATCAGTGCTTTAATGCATACGGAAAATGTGGAGATGGTAGTGGATGTCAGAACACGACCCGTTGAGAACTTCCGATATATCAATATCAACGATGATTTTGTAGCTCACCATATTTACATCACCTATGTCGATTCATTATCGAGTTGGCGGGTTGATAAGGGGGGGAGAATAGCCTTGGGAAATGGAAAGAACATATACACGTGGATTCCCTCTCTTAATTTAGGCTGGCATATAGATGGTGATGATAAGGACAACATTCTGGGATATTTCGCAAATTTCCTGACTCCACGAAAAATATTGGAAAAGGAGTTGGAAAACTGTCTAAACAATAAAAATGGAGAGTATAATGTGGAAAAGAATGGGAAGGATATTATCCTTACCGTTCATTCTTCTCCGCAGGGAAATTTTGATAATCCCTATAAGCTGAACTCATCAATAGCGGAATCCGAAACAATACGCAGATACGTCATTGACAGCGATTCAAAACGATTGAGAAGTGCTTCGGTCAATGTAATTGCAGATAATCAAAAAATCGAGGTTCTTAAAGTTTCTTCCATTGATTATGACTCTCAGAGAAAAGATATTTATAAAGTTGACCCCAACATTAGATTTGTCGAGATAGAAATGCAACCCACCGGGTTAATTGGTCTTAGTGCGGAAGAAGCAGCCTCCACAATTCTGAATGCGTTTGCTGACTGGAACGACAGCATTCTCACTAAGGTATTTATACCCGAAGTCTCGGAAGCTGCCTATCGGGAGAGATTTCAAGGTTCAACGCTCATATCTGTTGGTAGATCTTTCAAATCCGGCAATAATAATTCTGCTTTTGTTCCTTACTCTTTAAAACTTAAAGACGGAACTACACAATGTCACAACATTGCCCTGCAGAAGACAGAATATGGAGGGTGGGTAGTGGTCGGAGGTCTATAAACATCAATAACTAACTAAATCCAGTTATAATGTCATTAAAGAAATTAATGGCAGGGCTAATGCTCTGCCCGTACTTCAACACCCTTTTTGCGGCGTCACCGTCTTATACAGGCATTGTAAAAGATGAAGCCGGAATCCCTGTGGAATTTGCCAATGTAACTCTATTGGCGCGGAATGACTCCACTTTTGTGGATGGAGCTGTGACTGACAAGACAGGAAAGTTTGCCATTTCAAGTAAGGAAATTCCGGTGTTCCTTAAAATATCCTTTATGGGCTATGAAGATAAGGTCATAGATAATCCGGAAGAAAACTTGGGAGACATTATCCTTGCTCCGGCACCTTATACTCTCGGTGAGGTCGTGGTGAAAGGATCCCGTCCAATGGCTAAACTGAAAGGTGATGGCGTGCAGGTGCCAATCTCCGGAACATACCTTGCCAATACAGGTACCGCTCTTGAAGTGCTCGGTAAAATGCCTTTTGTTACAAAAAACGGTTCTGATATAGAAGTACTCGGCAAAGGTACACCGCTGATATATATTAATGGCAGACAAGTTCGAGATATGTCGGAACTTGATCAGCTTGCATCAACTCAGATAAAAAACGTTGATGTCATTACCAATCCGGGCGCGAGATACGCTTCAAATGTCAACTCCGTAATAAGGATAACTACGGTAGCCCCGGTTGGCGAGGGTTTCTCCTTCAACGACCGTACAACAATCGGATATAAGCATTATGCCTATCTGTTTGAACAGGTAAATTTCAACTTTTTTATATATTGTTTTGTCCTGTTCGGTTTTCTGAATTTTTTAATTTATAGGGAGCGTCCG
>JAIDPA010000001.1 GCA_029062985.1 Muribaculaceae bacterium | reverse complement strand
CATTAACTTCTAAATATTTTTTTAGTGTCTACTTTTTGAGGATGGTACAAACTTCCAAGCGAAACACCCCAAAAACACCAAACAAATCACCCCAAAAACACCAAACCACTTGCAAATATCGTTAATTATTAGTAGCTTTGCGCAAAATACAGTTTATGGAATACTTATCTTGAACCGCAGACCCAATATTACATCTTCTATTAGACGCTTTTGGAGCAGTAAAGATATTTCTCGCATTGATGGAAAGAATCGTGATGAAAAGTTATCAAGACAAATTTTGAAATCATATGCCCGGAATATTTCCACTTTGGCTAAGAAGACATCCATGCTTGAAGACATAACGGCATCTAAGGATATTAATTGCAGTATTCCGACTCTTGATGATTATATCACAGCTCTGGAACGTTTGTTCGTAATTCAAGATATAGAGGCATGGTGTCCGGCAATCAGAAGTAAAACGACTATTCGCAGTGCGCCCAAGGGGGATTCTGTGACCCCTCTATTGCGGTAGCCGCACTTGGTCTAACTCCGGATGCGTTGAAAATGCAGCTAAAGACCTTCGGTTTCATTTTTGAGCAGATGTGTATTCGTGATCTTCGTGCATATACGATTGACCTTGACAGTCAAATCTCCTATTATCGTGATAGATATGGACTGGAGGCTGACGTAGTCCTTCATCTGCCAGATGGCAGATACGCTCTGATAGAATGCAAACTTGGCAGCATGGAAATTGAAAAAGGTGCAGAACACCTGCTAAAAATCAGAACTCATCCGTGAGAAAAACAAGGCTGAAAAGCAGATGCCCATTAGAGAACCGGATTTGCTGATCATACTCACAGTAGGCACAATGGCCTATAACCGCAATGATGGCGTAAAAGTAATACCACTTGCTGCTCTTAAACCATAACAAAATGAGAAACAAAATCATTCGACTATACTATCGCGCCAAAGATCTAAGCGCCCGCAGATTTTGGGAGAATATCGGAAGATGGTTTTCCTATTTCAACATATCGCGTCGCATCTATGATTTTGATTATTCAAGCATTCTCGCTGTTGAACGACACCAGATAAGCCGGGTCCGCGATTCAATAGCACACTACCATAATCATCTGCACGCCGAGCGTGATATAGAACGCCTAAATCTTGCATTAAAGTTGTTGGACATTATAAAAGAGAACGGATGTTGCGAACGTATCGGTAAGCCTTTAAACTTTGTAAAATGTAAAAATAAGACTGATTTATATGAAATTGAAGATGACCCTGATTCATACTACACCATTCCGGTTTATGTGAACTACAGAAATGCAAGGCGTTTTTGTACCATAGAATTATCCAAATATACAGATAGTAAAGATGGCGCACTATGGCAATCACATCTGAGAGTGGAAAAGGCATGGCACATCTATCATACTCTCCGCCTTTACTTTATGCGAAGTTGGTGGGATTGATTTTATATTAACACTGGGGTGGTGAACAAATCGCGGGGTTAATGACAGACACGCCCCCGCGATTGAGGAGCTTTGCTCCCCCTACCAGGGACAAAATGATTATCCGGAGTGTAGTAGTTGCCGGAGGCGGCATTATAGCTCTGCTTGGCAGACATGCCGCCATTAGAGAGGGAGCCTGGCGAGCTACCCGATGAGATACTTATTCAGAAGAAGCAATGAACTTATCTGCCTCCTCCCTTGAATGGAAACTTATTATGGTTTTATCAAAGTTTTTCAGATGACGCTCAATTTCAGGAACAACATCACGAGGAAAATCCATAATCCATTGTAGGAATTCGGGATCCAATTCATCATCCACCCACGGCATATCGACACGCTTCTTGCCAAGACGTGATTTAGCGCCTTCGAGACATTCCTCCAAGGGTATATCAAAGAAGAATACCGTATCGCAGTGAGCAAGTCGTAAAGGAAGTGTACGCGCATAATTACCGTCAATAATCCATTCATCTTCGATTAGGAGTTTGTCTAACTCCCTGTCAAACTCATCACGTCCTATTACAGTTCGGTCAGCCCGATGCCAAATCATGTCAAGATAATGAAGCGGTAATCCGGTCTTTGCAGCAAGCTTACGGGCAAAAGTACTCTTGCCCGCTCCGGGACAGCCGATTACAATAACCCTTTTCATCGCGGTTTATAAATCAATTTGATACAACACATGCCTCCGTAAAGGTGAATCCGACGATAAGTTTGTATGCTCAAACTCTCCAACTTTTTTCATGCCAATCTTCTGCATAACCCTTTCGGAAGGGGCATTCTGTTTCGCGGTGAAGGAATATAATCTTTGCAAATCTTTCTGTTTTGCCAACTTCAACACCTCCATGGCAGCTTCGGTTGCCAATCCCTGATTGTGATAATCGGCTGCCAGTCGCCAACCTATTTCAACTCCGGGAGTAAAAACGGCATTGAAACCAATCTCATGCAGTCCAACATAACCTATAAATATTCCGGTTGATTTCAGTTCCACGGCATACAATCCCCATCCATTCCGCTCAAACTCTGATTGAATCCTATTGTAGAATGATTCCGTTTGTTCAGCTGTCAGGATTGAAGGAAAGTAACGCATGACACGCGCGTCCTTGTTCATCTCAATGAACAAAGGCAAATCCTCCAGCTTCCATGAGCGAAGAATCAATCGGTCAGTTTCGATATATTGAGTGCTTATTTCTTTTTCCATGGTAACAATCTATTGGCAACTAAATATCGCGGATATTTACCATCACGTTCACATACTATGACATCATGGAATTGTTTAATAGACTCTTTCTTGATTAGCAAAGGTTTTTCTTCCGTATCATACCATAGATTTATTATACAGACTGTTTTATCAAGCGAATCAACAGTTTTCTTTTTCTTGCGTTCATTTTCGGTTAAAAAATCACCATACATCGCAATAAATATTGTTTCTATCTCCTCTACGACTTCAGGGCTAAATTGGTCTAAATCACCTAAAGCTCCTATCCAAATATCAAGATTATCATTCACATGAAACTCACGAAAATGTTCATGATTCTTATTTAACCTATTATGATACCCATCTAATGCCTTATGTATTCCAAAATAAGAATAGAACTTGGATAGCTTGTGTCCACGACCTTTCTTATTCCCTCTAAAATAGTAGAAAGTAAAACAATCAGGTGTAGCAAATAATTCGTCTTTGGCACCCTTTCTATGACAACGAGCCTGTTCCAAGGAATGAAACGGGCCAACCCACTGAATTGTATATTGTTGTTTAATGTCTTCCATACTGCAAATTTACTCAATTTTAACGACCGTTCATTCAAGATTATTGCGAGATTGGAGTGATTGGTAATTTTAACCGCCAAATAACTCAAATGTTTACTCAATCACCATACGAAAAATTAGCGCATAATTTCAACTGACATTCAGTATGTTATAACCCACAAAGTGGTTATTTGCGGTTATTTTGATGCGGCTGTAGTTCACCGACAACTCACAAAATCACTATGTGTTAGAATTTCAGAAAATCACTAAATCCAAAGAATATGAATTCTAACACAATTACATTTGACCAACTACCACCCCAAGTCTGGCGGATCATGCGAATGCCATAACAGCCGGAATGAAACGACGTCCGCGTGGTGGCTACCACTACCCCATCCCCTCATTCATCTGAAATGACTGGTATGTCTAACCCTATGGAAGAAACCGGAGTACTGGAGTCCGTTCCCGATGGGCACAATGTCAAACTTCAAATTCTCAAAACTATGACTTTTACCCACAGTAAGAAAGCTCCTGAAGGAGCAGCAAAACCCGAAGTCAAGATGCACATCGTTAGCGTAAGGCTTACCGATGAGAAATATCAGACCATTGTTGAGAACTGTCGGCTTTCCGACAGAAAATTGTCAGTTTACCAACGGCTATCTCATGATTGGAGGCATCACTAAAGGGAGCGATTTTGCCGGATGCGTACGCTATGCCCTTGCGCTGGATGAGGTCGGAAAGGAGGCGCGCCTCTTGCATTCAGAAGGTCTTTTGACCGATACCCCACAGGATATTATCAATGGTTTTGAGTGCCAACGGCATCTCAACAAAACCGACAAAGGCGACGACTTCCACATCAAACACCTCGGAAACTTCATCATGTTTCTGATGAAACTCGGCGTCGAACACCGCATCCAGCACTTCGCCATCGCCTTCTCAAAAGCACAATACGACCACCCCAACGCCGTCAAATCCGCCTACGTCACCTGCATCCGCCTCCACTAATCCCGATCCATCCCCTCGTCCCGACAAGAATTCACCCTCTTGTCGGGGCTTAACTTATGTTTATCAGCATATTTCATTGTAGTACGAGAGATTTTTCGTAACTTTGCATTATGGGAAACATACTCATCGACAAGATTAGAATAAAGGGATTTAGAGGGCTTGATAATATTGAATTAAGCCTTCAAGATACGACTATACTTACAGGAGCAAATAATGTAGGAAAGACTTCTGTTCTTAAAGCGCTTCAATTAGCTTTGGGGAATCGAGCTTTCCTTTCAACTGACGATTTGAATATTAAATCTGGTTCACGTACGGAAAATATAATTGTGGACATTCGCATTATTCCTATAGATGAAAACAATAAGCGCACGCAGGACTTTGATGGTGACTGGGAAGCATATTTTACGGAAAAAGCCATTAAATATGATGACCAATCGTTTGCTTATATACCTATACGCACAAAGTTCGTTTTTAATCATTCTCGTTCTGACTTTGATAAACAACAGCGCATTTTAAAGCAATGGGAAAATATGGATGTCAAGTGGTTTGACATCGAAACAACAAAAGAAAAAGTTTCTTTAGATGCACTTCCGTTTTTCTATCTGGAAGCTCAGCGAGATGTTGTAGAAGATCTTAAATTCAAAAGTTCATATTTAGGACGGATGATGTCTCAGATATCTCAATCATACTCACAAGAAGACATCGATTACCTTGAGAGCATAATCGAGGATCTTAACAATAAGGCAATTGAAAAAAGTGATATTTTATCAATTATTCAAGCAGTTTTATCTGGAATTGATACGACAATTGACAATAAAGGCTCAAACATAACTCTATCTCCTTTTGCAAAGAAAATTAGAGATTTAAATAAGACTATATCAATTCAATATGGAGAGAATGAGGATTCATTTACAATGGAATACCATGGAATGGGAACTCGTAGCTGGTCATCTCTCCTGGCATTTAAAGCCTTTATCAAGCATATCACGAATTTAACTGAAAAAACTTCAGACACTCCAATTTATCCAATAATTGCGATAGAAGAACCTGAAGCACATCTTCACCCAAACGCTCAGAAAAAACTATACCATCAAATACAAGATATTAACGGACAGAAAATTATTTCTACTCATTCGCCTTATATCGTTGCATCTTCAAACATATATGAAGTGCGACATTTATACAGGTCAAAAAGTATTCAGGTCGGATATCTTGATAAAGATATTTTGAATGATGATGATTATAGAAAAATCAAACAGAAAGTAGTTAATACTAAAGGCGAGATATTATTCTCAAAATGCATTGTATTTTTTGAGGGTGAGACTGAAGAACAGGCATTGCCGATTCTTGCACAAAAATATTTTGAAGTTCATCCTTCCGAGATTGGACTTGATTTTGTTGGAGTAGGAGGAGCTGGAAACTATTTCCCGTTTATTGAATTTGCAAAACGTATGCAAATTCCATGGTTTATCTTTAGTGATGGAGAACCAGGTCCAGTAGCGAATATGTCTAAGGCAGTTGAAAAATGTCTTGGTGATGGTTTTTCTGGATTAGACCAATGCGATAATATTGTAATCATTGATCAAGATGACGATTTTGAGAAATATATAATACGTTGCGATTATCTCTCTGACATAAAGGACTATATAAAATCGCAGGAACTTCCCAAATGTAAAAATGATCAACATAGAGAAAAGAAAATAAAAGAAATCGAAGGGTATACTTCTGAACAAATCTTATCCGAATCTAAAAAGAATAAGACACAATACGCCTTGGTGTTTGCCAATGCTATTGCTATATCTTCCAAAGAGATTCCGGATTTATTTGCTGTATTGTTCAATCGAATTAAGAATAGATTGTCATGAGCAAAGTCAACTTATCTAAAAAGCAAAATGAAGTAGTTGTCTTCGACAAAGGTCCACTGTTGGTTAAAGCTGCTGCTGGCAGCGGAAAAACAAGAGTGCTCACAGAACGTATATGTTCACTTGCTCAAAAAACCAAGCGTAAGATATTGGCTATAACATTCACGAATCAAGCCAGTGAAGAAATACGAAGTCGATTGTCCGAGATTGACGAAGATCTTTTAAATAAAGTGTTCGTTGGAACATTCCATTCGTTTTGCGCTATGGTTCTAGAGAATCATGGAGCATCTATTGGATTGGTCGAAATGCCACAAGTTTTTTCTGATATGCAGGATCGATTACGCATATTAGAAAACGCCATATATAATACTCCATCATTAAAAACTAAATTTGTTATGATGGATAACAAAGAGAAGCAGACTCTTAAGATTAAGGCATTAGATGCAATTTCATGGATAAAAAGAGATGCAGTCCTTGATGATCAACTAGAAGAATACTTGGGAAATGACGGCGAGGATCTAATGTCTCTCTATTTTGCGTATAGAGATATTTTAGGGTCTCAAAACGCAATAGATTTTGACGATTTGTTATGGTATTCTTATAATTTATTCATAACAAACCATAACATAGCATCCTTATATAGTCGAAGTTACGAATACATCTGTGTTGATGAGGCTCAGGATCTAAACAGGGTTCAGTATTTTGTATTACGTTCAATGACGTTTGGACGCAATAATAATATTATGTTAGTTGGAGATCCAAATCAGTCGATTTATGGGTTCAATGGCTCAAGTGCAGACTTAATGCAAAAAGACTTCGTAAAAGACTATTCTCCAACAATCATTATTCTATCTGATAATTACAGAAGTACCAAATCTATTCTACAATTTGCCAATAAAATTATTCCAGGATCGGCTTCTTTGGATAATATTGTTTTAAATGGCATATGTGAAGAGACACAGTATAATACCGTGGAACAAGAAGCACAATCTGTGGTAAAAAAAATATCAAACTTAATCTCCTTGCGTAATTGCGATGAGATTGAAGATGTTATTTCTTACACAAATTTTGCAATTCTTGCTAGAAATAAGTATGTTCTACAAGCTGTGGAAAATGTGTTATCTAGTCATGACATTCCTTATTATTATAAAACGACCTCTTCCGGCATAGAATTTAATTCTCAATCCGGGAAAGCATTTTTCCTTGGGATATTAGTTAAAGCCAATCCCAAAGACAGCTTCCATTTTTCGCAACTCAAGGACTTATTAGAACTAAAGTCTTGTGCGCAAGGTTTTAACGAATTGATGCATGAATTTCCTGCTAATAGCATTCAACATGCGATTTTAGATTGTCTGATTCTTCTTAAAGATAATGGGGATAATTTCAAAATCTGCCTAGATCATATTATTAAAAGAATCGAGGCACAAGACTTTGAAGACTCCGAAGAAGAACTTAACAACGCTTATGAAGATTTCACCGAACTCCGAGAGCATTGGCACAGATACTCAAAATCTTCAAGTGAACGTAGTTTGAGTTCATTTCGTAATGCAGTGGCCTTAGGTCAAACTTCGATTAGGCGACAAGAGGAAGGTATAGCATTGAGTACGGTTCATACCATGAAAGGACAAGAAAAAGACATTGTTTTTTTAATTGGAATGGATGATCAAACTTTCCCAGATTATAGGGCAATACAAAAAGGCGGATTTGAAATGTTGCAAGAAAAGAATAATCTATATGTTGCAGTAACACGAGCACGTAGATATCTATTCATTTCATATCCTTTGGAAAGAGTAATGCCATGGGGCGCAGTAAAATCAAGACTTAGGTCTCGCCTTTTGCCTTAATATGGCTGATGTGATGACACCGGAGCAGCGGAGCCGCTGTATGGCAGCGGTTAAGGGGAAGGATACCAAGCCGGAGATAATTGTACGGAAGTATCTTTTCTCTAAGGGACTACGCTATCGTGTCAACAATCGAAAACTACCGGGATCTCCTGATATAGTCCTTAGAAAATATAAGACAGTTGTTTTTGTCGATGGATGTTTTTGGCATGGGCATGAGGGGTGCAAGTATTTCCGTTTGCCAAAGTCGAATGTTGATTTCTGGCGACACAAGATCGCGATGAACATTGCTCGCGACTATGCCAATAATGTAGACCTCAAACTAGCCGGATGGAGAGTAATACGCATTTGGGAATGCGAGATAAAAACAAAGGCTAAACGCGATGATACTCTCAAACGCCTATATGCCAAAATAACCCAATCATTCAATATCGGAGGTTATCAATCCAACGAAATTGACAATGAGTCAATAGCAGCAGAACCAAACATCCCGTATGGTGAGCTAAAGGAATCAACTCCTGAGAAAGGACGACATTAATGTCGTTACCTTCGCAATTTCTGACACTCAGAATGTTAACGACCGTGTTAACATTTTCTGATAATTAGGAATTCTCAGAAAAAATTCGTAACTTTGCAATCTAAAACGCGCTTGCGCAGACAAATGACCGTACTGATGTAAGTAATAACTTATATAAAAAACATATAAAGGAACTTCCTTGTAGTCGCGAAAAAGGCTTGGTCGCCTGTCTGCCTACACGGGAGTTCTTTGTTTTACATATGGATTCCAAACATCCTAACATAATAGACCTATTTTGTGGCTGCGGTGGCTTCTCGCTCGGTTTTGAGCGAGCGGGCTTTAATGTTTTATTGGGAATTGATGTTTGGAATGACGCGCTTGTTACCTTTGCCCATAACCATAATGGTAGCAAGACGCTAAATGCCGACCTTTCAACTTTAGTTCCTAAAGAAACCGAGCCGCTTCTTGAAGGGGAAAAAATTGATGTTATAATAGGAGGTCCCCCATGCCAGGGTTTTTCTGTTGCAGGGAAAAGAATTGTTGAAGATATACGCAATAAACTTTATAAATCGTTTGTAGCTTTTGTAGCGCATTTTCAACCCAAAGCCTTTGTGTTAGAAAATGTTCCCAACATTCTTTCCATAGGTGGCGGTATAGTCAAAGACTCGATTATAGAAGATTTTACAAATCTTGGCTACACGATGGAGTATAAGGTTCTTACCGCATCAGATTACGGTGTCCCACAAAATAGGCGTCGTGCCATTTTTGTGGGATTCAAAAACGGGCACCACTTTTCTTTCCCTATTCCTTTCGACTCTCCGAAAGTTACTGCCAAGGAGGCTCTCTCCGATTTACCCGAATACGGAGTTGAGGACGGAGGAAAATATCCGAGTGAGATTCAGTCAGATTACCAATCCCTGATGAGAGAAAACTCCCAAGGCGTTTTCAATCATCAGCCGACTGTGCATAATCAAAAAACGATTGACATTATTTCAAGGGTACCCGATGGGGGCAACTACAAGGACTTACCCGTTGAGCTGCAATCAACGCGTAAAGTTCACATTGCTTGGACTCGTCTTAGCAGTGATAAACCGAGCTTTACTATTGACACTGGGCATAGGCATCATTTCCATTATTGCTACAATCGTATCCCCACTGCACGAGAAAGTGCCCGTATTCAATCGTTTCCAGATGATTTTGTTTTCCATTGCAGTCGGACCAGTCAACTTAAACAAATAGGCAATGCCGTGCCCCCATTGATGGGAGAGGCAATTGCCAAAGAAATCCTTAACCAAATCTAAATATCATGGCGAAGTACTACTATGTTCCCGATAAGCACTTTCTAAGAATTCATTTTGTAAGGCCGCGATTTAAAAGCGACATCGAAAATGTTCTCTTATATTTTGCTAATGAATGTTGCAAAATAGAAGATGCCGACTGCGAAACCTATAAAGAAAGACTTAACAACGCTATTAGACTATTTCCAGGAAACGCCGCGTTGAAGCAGAAAACAATCGATAATTGGAGAACTGAGATCTCTGCACTTTGTGCGTTTTATATTGAAGATAAAATCTCGAATATAACTCGCACATCTAAGTTGGCTTATTTTCTCAACGAAAATCAAGACCTTACGCAGTTCTTTAAGTTTATTATGTTATCGTTCCAGTTTCCTGGTGGTCACATCAAGAACCAAGATAATATTGAACTTATTGCCAAGGGAGTTCGATTTAAGCCTGCGCAATTCATTTTAAATGTGCTATTAGAGGGCAATAAAATTCTTGCCTCTCAAAATAGCGAAAAGGAAATGAGCATCAATGATGAAGAAGCCACTTTCTGTATTTTCAACGATTTAAGAGTTACAACCGGCCAACGTACCCCTAAAGAGGTTGCCGAGCTAATCCTTGAAAATAGAAAGAATAACCTTAAGTATTTTAACAAAGCAGATAGGCGGTATTATAGTTCTACTGGTACCCCAAGGACTAAAGGCGATGTCGTAAGATATGCTGGGGATGTCCTTGACTATATGGAGTATGCTTCTCTACTCGACCGTAGAATGGACGGCTATTTCATTCTGAAACCGAATGAACTTAAAACTATCTTCGCATTTGTCAACGACACCTCATACTTTGACGGCTATGAGCAATTCTATGGTGTTAATAATTTAAAGCCGTCAATGCTTGCACCAGTTGAAGCATATTGGTTCAACTACGTTGATAGCTTATTCCAACCAGATAAATTCAAGACCGATGTTGCCGCTCTCCTTTCGGATAGCGACGTGGTTGTCCTCGTTGATCAAAGAATATCTGAGATACTTCACAACGAGAACTCTACGACTAAGGACATCGGCAATATCGGAGAGTCTATCATATTCTCTCATGAGAAGATGAGACTTAAACTCGCTGGTTACGAGGATATGCTGCATCGAATTGCTATTGTAGACAGTCCTTCGTACCACCCGGGATATGATATTGATAGTCTTGAGGGCGACGGCACCCGAGACCATAGATATATTGAGGTTAAGACAACAATTAGCAAACAGAAAATCAAATTGTTTGGCTTTCATATGTCACCCAATGAATGGGATGTAGCCAATACCACACGCGAACATTATTGCGTATATCGTTTGATGTTGAGCACCAACGACAAAACTCTCTATATTCTCCGAAACCCAGTTTCTCTCTATAAGAACGACCTGATAGACGCGACCCCTCGCAATGGCATGGAGGTTTCCTTCGACGCTTCACAATTTACCCCGGAACCAGTATTAGTATGGCAAGATTAAAAGTCATATCTCTCTTTTGCGGCTGCGGCGGCATGGATTTAGGTCTACTCGGCGGCTTTGACTATCTCGGTCAAAACTACCCCGAACTTGATTTTGAAATTGTCAAGGCCGTAGATAACGACCCTTATTGTACGCAGATATACAATAATAACTTCAAACATCATTGTGAAATTATGGATGTTCGTAATATGGAGATTCCCAAACTGCCCAATTTCGATATTCTCATCGGTGGCTTCCCATGTCAGTCGTTCTCCATATCTGCTCAGAATCCTCCTCGTTTAGGCTATAAGGACGAACGAGGAATGTTATTCTTTGAGATGGTTAAAATCCTCCAAGAGAAAAAACCGCGCTATTTAATAGCTGAAAACGTCAAGGGGTTGTTGTCTGCTAACAGGGGGAAGGCGTTTCCTATGATTATTAAGGAATTTGAGAGAGCTGGTTACCATATAAAGTTCAAACTATTCAACGCATCTGAGTTTGGGGTTCCTCAAAAGCGAGAGCGCGTTATTATCGTAGGATTTAGAGAGTACTCCGACTACGCCCACTTCTCTTTCCCGAAACCGACAACCATTTTTAATAAGGTTCCACTTAGGGATGTCCTCAATGAATCAGATAACTCTAATGAACGACTATTCTTTAGTGAAAAAGCCGTTGCAGGGATGATGGCCGTTCGAGACAAAATGAATAAAGGACGCGCTCAATCTTTGGATGAGCCGTGCAATACTATAAGTTCACACTTGGCAAAGGTGAGCCTCAACTCCACCGACCCAGTGTTGTTTATAAATGGGCGCTACCGTCGCTTTTCAAGCAACGAGTGTGCAAGGATTCAGTCATTTCCTGAGTCCTTCCTTTGGGATTCAGTATCTGAAGCGAAGCAACTCAAAGCAATTGGTAATGCTGTACCTCCAGTCTTAATGTGGCACATTGCTAATGCTCTTGCGTTGACTGCCAACCGACCAATTCAATCTGAAATTAAGCGCATCGAGTCAACTTCTTATGAGTTCCCCGATGGTAATTGGGTTCAGCTATCCCTCTTTGAGCCGGAAACCTTATATATATCCAAACAGAACAATGAGTATGTTCTTATCGGAACATGCCGCAAAGGCATTATTGGTTGGATAAAGCAGACATCCAAATACTGTTACCCTATCTCTGAGGAAGATATCTTATGCCACCCAGAACTTCTAAACATTTCGCGTTTAGTGGTTCGCCATAAGAATAGTGTTATCGGTTATTTCGAAGTATCGACAGTTGATGTAGTCGTTAAGCCTGAACTAAATGCTTATGGCTACCCGACGCGCACTTCCCGGCACAAAGCCGACACTAAATATCTCTTATTCAGCTTGGAGGATACCAAGCTGAATGTTGATAGTGTAGACTTCAATTTATTCACCCCAATAATAGCTAAAGGCGTTAAAAAATAAATTTTATGGAACGACTTCACGTTTTTCTTGATGAATCCGGTGCATTTGGTTTTGACTTTTCTAAGCCCAAATGCACTTCGCACTTGGTTATTGCTGCCGTTCTAGTTTCTGAGTCTAATTTAGCTTTTGTTACCGAAGAAGTTGATAAACTCAGAAAGAGATATTTTCAGACGGGTGAAATCAAATCTAAAAATATCAAAGGAAAGCAAAGCCGCAAGCGCATAGAGCTTTTAAAAGCTATAATGCAACTTCCTCTTAATTTTGCTATACTCATTGTAGACAAACGTAAGATTTACGAGGATAGCCATCTACGCAAATTCAAAAAAACGTTTTATAAGTTTGTCTATCAACAAATATACTCCGACCTCCTTAACACAGTTAAAGACATTTCTATACACCCTGACGAAGTGGGTGGCAAACAAGATTTAGAGGAGTTTGCCAAATACTATTATCGCAAGGCCGATAAATTTTCTTTATTCCGGGATATTGATTTCGCTTTTGATGATAGCAAAAACTCATTATTAGTTCAAGTCGCGGATATCGTTGCTGGGTCTGTATCTAAAAATGTAGATACGACCCATGCTAATGAGACTCACAACACTGATTATCTGGCTCTTTTGAAACCAAAGATTATATATCGAAAGGATTTCCCTTGGTCGCCTAAAACTTTTTTCAATGAGACAAAATTCGACTCAAATGCGGATAAGGAAATTGCCGAACTTGCTCTACGCTTGGTGGATGAATTTTGCTACAATAATTCCGGGGATGATGAAATCGAAACCAAGCAGCAAATATCGGTTTTGCAATATCTTCGCTTTCGGTTTGTTCAAAATCAGTTTAGGAGGTATATTCCCACTCGGGAATTGATGAATCACCTTATAGCCACTGGTTTTGATAAAATGAGTGTTTCAACGTTCCGTATGAAGATTATTGCTAAATTACGTGACAACGGAGTTATCATAGCTAGTTCGGCAAATGGATATAAGATCCCTTGTAAGCTCAGCGAGGTATATGATTTTATTAATCATGGCAAGAATGTAATACTACCTATGCTAAATAGGCTTAAGAGATGTAATGATACCATAAGATTGGCAACTAACAACACCGTTAATCTCTTTGAGCGAGCAGAATATAGAGAACTTGCAGAGCTATTAGATATAAATATACCAAAGTAAATTGGTGTTACGACACCGACGCCGCGTTTTCGTGACTCGAGTCTGGGGTCTCGACCGTTTGGGTTTAATCGCATAATTTTTAATCACAGGAGTAAATTTTTTATGAATGGGCTATAGTCTTTGACTTAGATCACCTATTAAAATATGAGCGAATTTGACGAGTACATAACGGCGAGCCGGGACAGAAGGAGAAGGTTGATGGTTGGCAAACGGCTATCGGTCTTCAGGATCTGTATGGATTGAAAGTGTTAAGTTGCCAATTACATACAAAATTTCAAAATAATCATTGACCCATATTTAAGTTATATATATGGCTCTACCGATAAACGTTGAGGATCTGCTTATGCAGAGGAAAGTGAATCCAATAGGATTGAGTTTAAGAATGGGTGGAATCCTGACAGAATCTGCCGATGTACCTGTGTGCTTTCCAACGATTTTGATAATATCGGAGAATGTGTTATATTAAAGTAAGTGAAGAAAGGAATAATGATATTTCCTAGTGACCAAAATTTGAATAGTATTATAAACTATTATATTACCTTAAGTTTATTATGTATTTGGAAGAAGGTTTTTATCTGTATATAAACTATGATATCATCAATCATATCAAGTTTCAAACAATCAGAGTTCCTTTTGAAATTTCTAAAGGAAGACTTATTGAATCTTCATGTATTTGGGATTACGAGGATGACTATACAATTGTATATCAAAACTCAACCCCAATTATCAATGATATTAGGAATTATAGGGAAGCAGAAATCATCAGTGAGCTAAATAAACTTAATACGTCGTATTGCGTTTCAAGCAGTACAGGCACATTTGACTCTGTTAAAGATGAATTTGTAAAATTAGACCTCAATTGTGGTCAGGTCTATAAAAACATATATCGTCCGTTATTGACTGGAAAGATCATTAAACACCAAAACGATTTACAAGATGACTTTCCAGAAAAAATAGATTACATTGACATTCCTATTTTGGATCATCAAGATTATTATACTCAACTTAATCAATTAGAACTATTATTGGATGAATTATATGATGTTTTCAAAGTTATTGCGCCCTGTAGGGAGAATCTATCTTGTTTTGGAAACAAAATAAGAAACATCCTTATACTTGCATGCACAGAAATTGATTCAATAATGAAAAGAATATTAGAACAAAATGAAATTAAAGCTAAAAAAAAATTCTATACAACCAATGATTACATCAAATTATCTCAACCTCTCCGCTTGAATGATTATAGTCTATCATTGTACAGATTCGAGGAATTAGGAGTTTTTAATCCTTTTATTGATTGGAATTCACAAAATCCAACGCTCTCATTGCCATGGTATAATGATTATAATACTGTCAAACATGACAGAAACGCCTGTTTTCATTTAGCAAATCTAAAAAACGCCATTAATTCTATAATAAGTTTGTCAATAATAATTATCAGTCAATATGGGTATCGTAATGATTTGTGGAAAGAGAAAGCTGGAAAAGTTATTAAAGTTAATACAGAGCCTAAATGGAGTATTAGAGAGTTATATGTCCCTAGACGAAAGGGAGAAAACTTCAGCTCCATTAACTTTCCTTTTAACTGTTCTAAACAATAAAACTGCATTTTCAATGTTTCCTCCATTCTATCAATACCTTGCTAGTAATTATTGAGACTCGTGAACGCAGTAAGACAGATTTTGAGACTTAATAATCTATAAATCGAAATGTATTAAAATTATAGTACAAATAAAAATATCCAAACGATATGAATCTTTCTAAAGTTAAATGGCTAAACATACTGCTTAATGTGCTTGTCATCGTTGTGCTACCGGGTGTCTTGGGAGCGTTGATGTATTTTTATATCGAAGTGGTTTTAGCTGCAATATTCATAGGTCCGGGGTTGATCGCCTTCTTTGGTGAGTCATTGAAGAACGGGGCACTCACTAAATAAAGCTCCATAATGGCAAAGAAGTTTGAGATACGAAATAGCACTGCGGAGTTCCTGATCTTTCAGATTGAGGGGAAGGAGGACGGTGTGCAGGTGGTGTACCGGGATGAAAGTGTCTGGTGTACGCAGAAGGCTATGGCGCAGCTTTTTGATGTGGGTGTTCCGGCCATAAGCAAACACCTCAACAACATGTTTTCTGAGGAAGAGCTTCGACAGGATTCAACTGTTCCCAAAATGGAAATAGCTGAGTTAATCAAATTCCGAGGATTTCTCGGTAGTTGACAATAAAAAAGAGAATATGGCATACGAAGATAAATATCTGGAATTTGAACAGTATATACGCGCCACGGAGTCTGAACCTAAGGAG